>NZ_JBHTLQ010000016.1:0-83323 GCF_042679085.1 Phenylobacterium conjunctum
CACCGCCGCCGCCGCGGGCGGCGCCCCTGCCGGCGCCCCCGCCGCCACGATCCGCGTCGATCTCGACCGGGTGGACCGGCTGATCAACGCCGTCGGCGAACTGGTCATCCAGCAGGCCATGCTGTCCCAGCGCGTGCTGGAGAGCGGCCTGGCCCGCTCGTCCAACGTGGCCCTGGGCCTCGAGGATCTGGAACTCCTGACCCGGGAGATCCAGGACAGCGTCATGGCGATCCGCGCCCAGCCGGTGAAGAGCGTGTTCCAGCGCATGCCGCGCCTGGCCCGCGAAGTCGCCGACATGACCGGCAAGCGCGTCAAGCTGATCATGGAAGGCGAAGGCACCGAGGTCGACAAGACCGTGATCGAGCGCCTGACCGACCCGATCACCCACATGCTGCGCAACGCCATCGACCACGGCCTGGAAGATCCGGAAGGCCGCGCCGCCGCCGGCAAGCCGGCTGAAGGCGTGGTGCGCCTGCGCGCCCTGCACCGCGGCGGCCGTATCGTCATCGAGCTGCAAGACGACGGCCGCGGCATCAACCGCCAGCGGGTCCGCAACATCGCCATCGAGAAGGGCCTGATCTCGGAAGACGCCGTGCTGTCGGACGAAGAGACCGACAACCTGATCTTCCTGCCGGGCTTCTCCACCGCAGAGGTCATCTCGGACATCTCCGGCCGCGGCGTCGGCATGGACGTGGTGCGCCGGTCGATCCAGGCGCTCGGCGGCCGCATCTCCATCTCCTCCGAACCCGGCAAGGGCTCGAAGTTCACCATGTCCCTGCCCCTGACCCTGGCGGTCCTGGACGGCATGGTGGTCACCGGCGCCGACCAGACCCTGGTCGCCCCGCTGTCGGCCATCGTCGAGAGCCTGACGCCCCGGGCCGAGGACGTGCACTATATCGGCGGCAAGGACGCGGTGATCCGCATCCGTGACACCTTTGTCCCGCTGATCGACGTCGGCGTGGCGCTCGGCTTCCGGGACGCGCCGATCCCGCCGTCCAGCGGCGTCGCCGTGCTTGTCGAGAGCGAAGGCGGCGGCAAGGCGGCCCTCCTGGTCGAGGCCATCCAGGGCCAGCGCCAGGTGGTGATCAAGAGCCTGGAAGCCAACTACCAGCAGATCGACGGCGTCGCGGCGGCGACCATCCTCGGCGATGGCCGAGTGGCGCTGATCCTCGATGTTGACGCTCTGGTGACGAGCACCCGCCGCAAGGGCGCGGGCCGCTCTGAGAAGCGTATGGCAAGCTGAGAATGACCCAGATCGTTAGCCAGTCCAACGGCGCGCGCCATGAACTGATCGCCTTCCGTATCGGCGACCAGGAGTTCTGCGTCGACATCATGCAGGTCCGCGAGATCCGCGGCTGGACCCAGGCGACCCCCCTTCCCCGTGCGCCCGCCTATGTCAGGGGCGTCATCAACCTTCGCGGCGCGGTGTTGCCGATCGTCGACCTGGGCGCTCGTCTGGGCCTGACGACCGGCGAGCCCAGCGCCCGCCACGTCATCATGGTCGTTAACCAGGGGGGCCGGACCATCGGTCTCCTGGTCGAGGCCGTGTCCGACATCATCGACGTCACCGAGGACATGGTGCAGCCGACCCCCGACGTCGCCTGCGACACGGTCAAACAGTTCGTCAAAGGCCTGTTCGCCATCGACGGACGGATGATCAGCCTGATCACCCTCGAACGCGTCCTCCCGGAACAGGAAGCCGAAGCCGCATGAGCGCAGCCGATTCCCGATCACAGGGCGGCGGTCTGGTCGATGGCGAATTCCTCTTCACCGCGGAGGACTTCAAGACCATCGCGCAGATCCTGCACTCGCACGCCGGCATCGCCCTGGCCGAGGGCAAGGCCGCGCTGGTCTATTCGCGTCTCGCCAAGCGGCTGCGGGCGTTGGGCCTGCGCAGCTTCCGCGACTACTGCGCCCTGATCCAGGACGCCAAGGAGGTGGACGAGCGCCAGGCCATGATGGCGGCGCTGACCACCAATGTGACCCGCTTCTTCCGCGAGCCACACCACTTCGACCATCTGCGCGACCAGTTGATGCCGAAGCTGGCCGAGCACGCCAAGCGCGGCGGCCGGGTGCGCCTGTGGTCGGCGGCCAGCTCCAACGGCCAGGAGCCCTACTCCATGGCCATCACCGTGCTCGCGGCCCTGCCCGAGGCGGCCGACCTGGACGTCAAGATCCTGGCCACCGACATCGATCCGAACATGATCGCCGAGGGCCGGGCCGGGATCTATCGCGAGGACGCCGTGGCCCCCGTGCCGCTCGACCTGCGCCGCCGCTGGTTCAAGAAGGCCGGCGAAGGCCGCTGGGAAGTGGCCGACGAACTGCGCGAATTGGTGTCCTTCCGTGAACTGAATCTTATCGGCGACTGGCCGATGAAGGGCCGCTTCGACGTGATCTTCTGCCGGAATGTCGTGATCTATTTCGACGAGCCGACCCAGGAACGCATCTGGAGCCGCTTCGCCCCGCTGCTGAACCCAGGCGGCACGCTCTACATCGGACATTCCGAGCGCGTGACCGGACCGGCGACCCAGCTTTTCGAGACCACCGGTCTCACAACCTATGCCTTGAGGAGCGGTCGATGAGCGTCGGCGTCCTTATTGTTGACGATTCCGCCACCATGCGCGGCCTGATCGCGGCCGCCCTGAAGCGGGACCCGGACATTGAGGTCCTGGGCTTCGCCAACGACCCGATCGAGGCCCGCGAGCAGGTCAAGCGCCTGAACCCGGACGTCATCACCCTGGACATCGAGATGCCGCACATGAACGGTCTCGAGTTCCTGGAAAAAATCATGCGCCTGCGGCCGACGCCGGTGGTGATGATCTCGACCCTGACCCAGGCCGGCGCCGACATCACCGTCGCGGCCCTGGAGCTGGGCGCGGTGGAATGCATCGGCAAGCCGCAGGGCGGCGCTGGCGTCGGCGAGGCCTTCGCCAAGCTGCCGGACATCGTCAAGGGCGCGGCCCGCGCCCGGGTGAAGCCCTATTCCGGCCCGGTGGCCGCCCCGGCCGAGCGCGCGTCGGGCTATTCCCCCGTCAAGGATCTGGTGCTGGCCATCGGCTCGTCGACCGGGGGCGTCGAGGCCCTGATGACCATCCTGGCCAACTTCCCCGACACCTGCCCGCCGACCGTGATCACCCAGCACATGCCGGCGACCTTCACCAAGAGCTTCGCCGCCCGCCTGGACCGGATCTCCGGCGCCAAGGTCGAGGAGGCGTATGACGGGGCCAAGCTGCTTCCGGGTCACATCTATGTGGCCCCGGGCGGCGACACCCACCTGGAGGTCGTGTCCTCCACCCAACCGATCTGCCGCCTCCGGGCCGGCGAGCCCGTGAACGGCCACCGGCCGTCCGTGGACGTCCTGTTCGACTCGGTCGCCAAGCTGAACCGCCCGGCCGCCGGCGTCATCCTGACAGGCATGGGCCGCGACGGCGCCCAAGGCCTGCTGGCCCTGCGCCAGAAGGGGGCCCGCACCCTGGGCCAGGATGAGTCCAGCTGCGTGGTCTACGGCATGCCCAAGGCCGCGTTCGAGCTGGGCGCGGTGGAAAAGCAGATCGGTCTCGCCCGCATGGGCCAAGCCATACTCAACGTCTGCTCGGCCTCGGCCGAGCATCAAAGGAGCGCGTGATGCCCGCAGCTTCGGCCATC
Organism: Phenylobacterium conjunctum; assembly: GCF_042679085.1. Lineage (NCBI taxonomy): Bacteria > Pseudomonadati > Pseudomonadota > Alphaproteobacteria > Caulobacterales > Caulobacteraceae > Phenylobacterium > Phenylobacterium conjunctum. The sequence goes on from NZ_JBHTLQ010000016.1 coordinate 3,646, forward strand.
AAGACCCTGATCGTCGACGACCAGCAGACCATGCGGTCGCTGATCCGTACGAGCCTGCACGCGATCGGGATCACCAACACCCGGGAAGCCCCCGACGGCGAGGAGGCCCTCAAGGCCATGATCGCCTCGCCCACCAACCTGGTGATCACCGACTTCAACATGCCCAAGCTCGACGGGCTGGGCCTGCTGCGCGCGGTCCGCGCCCACGGGCCGCTGTCCAAGACCGCGGTGATCATGCTGACGGGCCGGGCGGACAAGGAGCTGGTGCAACGCGCGGTGCAATTCGGCGTCAATAACTACCTTGTCAAACCGTTCACCACTCAGACGCTAAAAGAGAAGATCGAAGCGGTGTTCGGGGTTCTTACATGATCGTCGAAAACACCCCTCACCGACCTGGCAAGCGGGTCCATGTGGTTCAGGGGGAGCATGCGATCTCGGCCGACCCGGACGTCATGATGACGACGATCCTGGGCAGCTGCGTGGCCGTCTGCATGCGCGACCCGGTCACCGGCATCGGCGGCATGAACCACTTCCTGCTACCCGAGGGCAAGGCGGACGGCCTGGATGAGGGCCGGCGCTATGGCGCCTACGCCATGGAACTGCTGATCAACGAACTCCTGCGGTCCGGCGCCCGTCGCGAGCGTCTGGAAGCCAAGCTGTTTGGCGGGGCGCGCATGTTCGGCGGTCTCTCCGACGTGGGCGCGTCCAACGCCGCCTTCGCCGAGAAGTTCCTGAAGGACGAAGGCATCAAGGTGGTCGGATCCAGTCTCGGCGGCATGGGGGCGCGCCGGGTCCAGTTCTGGCCTGTCACCGGACGCGCTCAGCAGCGGATCGTCACCGATACGCACGAGGTCGCGACGCTCAAGGAAGTCCCCCGCAAGCCGGCGCCTCCCGCGGAGGACGAAGGGTCTCTGGAGCTGTTCTGATGTCCGCCGCGCCCGCTTACACGCCCGAAGTCCTCGCGTCCCTGGCTCACGAGCTGGAGCACGCTGGCGAACTGTGCGACCGGCTCGAAATGCTGGTCACCCAGCTGGTGCGCGCAAGCCGCGGCGAACCGCTGCAGATCGCCCTGACCGAGGCCCAGACCCTGGATGTGCTGACCCAGCACCTGGCGGCCCTGGCCACCTTCACGCGCAAGCTGTCGGTCCAGGCGGAAAGCGGACAGTACGACCTCTCCGACGCCGTCGCCGGCGTCACCCTTGGCGACCTTGCAAAGCGCCTCGCCAAGGTCACCCATGACAGCGACGCCCTGGTCCCGACCTCCGGCGACCTGGACCTGTTCTAGGGCCCCGGCGCATGGCCCTGGATCCCAAGATCCGCATCAATCTCGAGCGATCAGTCTTCTGCCTGGTCGATTCGAACCCCACCGCCCTGGAGGCCCTCTCCGGCATGGTGCGGGGCTTCGGGGTGCGCAAGCAGTTCAAGTGCAAGACCGGGGCCGAGGCCATCCATGTGGTCAAGACCCAGGAACTGGACCTGATCATCACCGACGCTCACGTCGGCGACATGGACGGCTATGACTTCCTGCGCTGGCTGCGCCGGGAAGCCCAGCCCGAGGCTCAGTTCACCCCGGTGATCATGCTGTCCGGCCACGCCGCCCGCAGCATGGTCGAGAAGAGCCGCGATTCCGGCTCCAACTTCGTCATCGCCAAGCCCTTCACCCCGGAACTGCTGCTGCAGCGGATCTTCTGGGTGTCGAAGGACGAGCGCCAGATGGTCAAGACCGAGACCTATGTGGGTCCTGACCGCCGCTTCAAGAACCTCGGGCCGCCGCTGGGCATTAAGGGACGCCGCAAGGGCGACCTGTCGACCCATGTGGGCGCGGCCACGGACCCGAACATGGACCAGACCGATATCGATCAAATGTTCAAACCAGCGCGGGTGCAGCTTTGAGTGAGCCTCAATTCATCAAAGTGAAGTACAGCCTCAGCGAAAAGACAGCGGCGCCCGGCGGCATGACCGCGGAGCTGGCCAATGAGCGCGCCGCCCGTGAGCTGGCCGCCCTGGGCGGTGACGCCCGCAAGGCCCTGGACGCGTCCATCAAGCGGCTGGAAGCCCACTGCCAGGCCAAGTCCGTCGGCATGGATGCGGTCTATGAGGAATCCAGCGTCGTCCTCGACATCGCCGGCATGTTCAACCAGCGCATCCTCTGCGACGCGGCCTATAGCCTGTGCGAACTCACCGATCGCCTGCGCACCGCGGGGCGCCAGGACTGGGCCTCCATCGGCGTGCATGTGAACGCCCTGCGGCTGATCTGGACCGAGGACAAGCAGCTCGGCCCGGAGATGAAGGAAGTGGTGGATGGCCTTTGGGCCCTCACCGACCGGATGAGCCCGACCTAAAGCCCTGCGGCGAGGCCGGCGCCTTCGCTGGAGCCAGACCGTTGAAATTCAGAAGCCGCCGCTGGACCTGGTCCGCGGCGGCTTTTCGTTTAGTCCGCCTGGGCGTCGTTGGCCGCGAAGCGCTGGCTGACCTGGCGCAGGCCGTCCAGCAGGCCCTGAGCGCCGGCGCCCTGGCGCGCGGCCTCGACGTTCAGCATCAGGCGGATGGCGCGCAGGTGCACGGCCACCGGCTCAGGGTCCCAGACCGACCGCTCCTGCAGATTGTCCAAAAGGTCGGACAGGCTGATCAGGGCGGTGTCGACCGGCTCCATGCCGCAGGCCGTAGGCACGCCGATCGCGGCGCTGACCCGGCCATAGAGTTGCTCCACCAGCTCGGCGTCGAAGGCGGCGCCGGCCCGGGCCGCGGCCCCTTCCGCCTCGACCAGCATCTGGCCCAGATCGGCCAGGCAGTCGTCCTGCAGACCCATCAGGCCCTGCTGAGCGTCGGCCACGGCCTCGACCACCGGCTTGCCGCCCGGCGTCTTGATCAGCTTGGCGAGCTTGTTCTCGGGAACGTGGAAGGTGACGACGCCGGTCATAGTTGAACCTTCCGGGCCTTGAGCATGCTGTCGATCACATCCTGCTCCATGTTGGGCATGGTCGCCTCGCCCACCTCGGCGGGCAGATCGTCGCGGCGGCGGCCTTCCATGCCGGCAGGCACGCCCTCGTTCTTGAAGCGCCGGTCGGGGCCGACATAGGTGCTGCACTCCACGAAGCGGCGGCCTTCCTTGGAGATCCACAACACCCGCTCGAGCACCGCGATGGGAGTGAGCGGCTTGGCCAGGATGAAGTGCGCGCCGCAGTCGCGGGCCATGGCCACGGCCCGCTGCGGGGTGTGGCCGGCGATGATCAGCACCGGCGCGAAGCAGTTGGGTTGGATCTTGGACCGGCGCAGCCAGTGCACGAACTTGTAGCCGGCGCCGCCCGGCCCCAGGCTGTCGACGACCATCAGGTCGATCTCGTTCTTCTGGACGGTGGCCTCGGCCTCGGCGACGGTCTCGCACCGATGAATCGTCTTGGCGCCAAACCCGGTGAGGATCTGAACCAGGATGCTCATCCCCATGGGATTCTGGTCCAGGATCAGAATGGAGGCGCGTTGCAGGTTAAACCTCGCCCGCGATTCCGGATTGATCCCCATGCCTGCTCCACACCACCACAAAGGCCCGGGCGCGCGCGCCGCCTCGGACGCTGGCAGGATGAACGAGGACCCTTAATATCCCGTGGCCGCCGGTGGACGGAATGTCGCATCGGGCCGGTGGCGCGCCCCATTCCACCCCTTTGGCCGGGCTTCCCGGCGACCCCGAAAGGCTGAAACAGAAACACCCCCGCCGAGGTCCGGCGGGGGTGTTCATGCTGCACCTTATGCTGCGCAGCATAACTGCGGTAAGTTACTGTTCCGAGATCACTTCTCGTTGGTGAAGATGATCGTGCCGGAGGCCGCGAACATGCCGCCGACGCCGTGGCAGACGCTGATCTTGGCGCCTTCCACCTGGGCCGGAGCGATGCCGCGCATCTGCCGCACGCTCTCCTGCAGGGCGTACATGCCGTACATCCCGGAGTGCATGTAGGACAGGCCGCCACCATTGGTATTCAGCGGCAGTTTACCACCGATCGCGGTGTTGCGGTCGCGGATGAAGCCCGCCGCCTCGCCCGGCTCGCAGAAGCCCAGGTCCTCCAGGCCATAGAGCGGCAGGTGGGCGAAGGCGTCGTAGATCATCAGGTGATCGACGTCGGCATGGGTGATGCCGGCGGTCTCGAAGGCCTTCTTACCCGAGACCCGGAAGGCCTTGGACGAGGTGAAGTCCTCCATCTGGCTGACCATCGGGGTCTCAACGCTCTCGCCCGTGCCCAGCACGTAGACCGGCTTGTTCGGGAAGTCCTTGGCCCGGTCGGCGCTGGTGACGATCAGGGCGCCGCCGCCGTCGGTGACCAGGCAGCACATCAGCATGCGGAACGGCCAGGCGATCATCGGCGAGTTCAGCACGTCGTCGACGGTGATCGGGTCCTTGAAGCTGGCGCGCGGGTTCTTGGCGGCCCACTCACGCTGGATCACCGCCACCGTGGCCAGGTCTTCCTCGGTGTAGCCTCGGGCCTTCAGGTAGCGCAGCACCGGGACGGTGAACATGGTCGGCGGGCTGGTGACGCCATAGGGCATCTCGAACTGGCCCATCAGGCTGGACGGCGAGCGGGCGAAGCCCCCGGCGCCCACGCGGCTGCGGCCCGATTCCCCGTGGGTGATCAGGATGGTCTTGGCCAGGCCGGCGTTGATCGCCGCCGCCGCGTGGCGGACGTGCAGCATGAACGAGCAGCCGCCGACGCTGGTGCCGTCGGCATAGGTCGGCGTGATGCCCAGATAGTGGGCCAGCTCGACCGGGCTGACGCCCGCGGTGGCGACGCCGTCGATGTCCGACGGCTTGAGGCCAGCGTCCTTCATGGCGTTGAGGGCGGCGTCGGCGTGCAGGCCGATCACGGAGACGTCCGGGATCTTGCCCATCTTGGTGGTTTCGGCGGCCCCGACGACCGCGACGGATTTGGGTTGCATGTCTCGTCTCAGCCCTTCGCCGGTTGGAACAGGGGCAGGGAGATGTCGTCCGTCTGCTTTTCGAAGACGACCTCCACGGCCATGTCGAGCTGCAGCGCCTCAGGCGTCTGCGGGCATCCGATGATGTTGGTCATCATGCGCGGGCCCTCGGCCAGCTCGACGACCGCGATCGAATGCGGCTCGGTCCCCATGTCCGGACGGGGCCGGTGGTTGATGACGTAGGAATACAGGATCCCCTTGCCGGAGGCCTTGAAGACCTCGACGTCCCGGCTGCCGCACTTGGGGCAGAAGGGGCGCGGCGGGAAATAGTTGTGGTCGCAGTCCGTGCAACGCTGCAGGCGCAGCTCGCCGTCCTTGCAACCCTCCCAGAAATGCCGGGTTTCCGGCGTGGGCTCGGGCAACATGCGAGGCATGAGAAATCAGGTCCCTAATCGAAAAATGGCTAAGCCTTTGGCCCCCTAACGAGGGCGGCGCAGCAAACCCGAGGTCGGGGCCGTTGTCGATGGGGGATTTGGCCAGCGCGCCGGGGCTTGCGCCGCAGGGGTCCGCCGGTCATGGACGAGCCCGAACCACAGGAGCCCGCCATGAGCCGCTACTGGAGCGCCCTCGTCCACGACCTGTCGCCCTATACGCCCGGCGAGCAGCCGCGCATTGCGAACCTGATCAAGCTGAACACCAATGAGAGTCCGCTTGCGCCCTCCCCGGCGGTGCTGGCGGCGATTGCGGGCGAGGCGACGGAGGCCCTGCGGCTTTATCCGGATCCGGCGGCGACGGCCCTGCGCGAAGCCCTGGCCACCTATCACGGCCTGTCGGCGGACCAGGTGTTCGTGGGCAATGGCTCGGACGAGGTGCTGGCCCACGCCTTCGCCGGCCTGCTGAAGCACGACGCGCCCCTGCTCTATCCGGACATCACCTACAGCTTCTATCCGGTCTGGGCCCAGCTGTTCGGGGTGGCGACCGAGGCCGTGCCCCTGGACGCGGACTTCCGCGTCCGCATCGCCGACTACCGCCGCCCGGCGGGGGCGATCATCCTGCCCAACCCCAATGCGCCGACGGGGACGCCGCTGGCCCTGGCTGAGATCGAGGCCCTGCTGCGCGATCATCCGGCGATCCCGGTGGTGATCGACGAGGCCTATGTAGATTTCGGAGCGGAGACGGCCGTTCCGCTGATCGCCGCCCACCCCAACCTGCTGGTGGTGCGCACCTTCTCAAAGTCCAGAGCGCTCGCGGGCCTGCGCGTCGGCTACGCGCTCGGCCATCGCGACCTGATCGAGGCCCTGACCCGGGTGAAGGACAGCTTCAACTCCTACCCGCTCGGACGCCCGGCCCAGGCCGGCGCCATCGCCTCCGTGCAGGACGACGCGGCCTTCCAGGCGGGCCTGGCCAGCATCGTCGCCACCCGCGGGCGGATGACAGCGGGCCTGGAGGCGCTGGGCTTCCAAGTCCTGCCGTCGGCGGCCAATTTCGTCTTCGCCCGTCATCCGGCCCATGGCGGCGCGGATCTGGCCGCGGCCCTGCGCGGGCGGGCGATCCTGGTGCGCCGCTTCAACGCCCCGCGCATCGCCGACCACCTGCGCATCACGGTGGGAACCGACGGCCAGACTGAGGCCCTGCTGTCGGCCCTGGCGGAGATCCTGGCCGCCTAAAGGCCGTGGCGGCCATCCCGCAGATAGATCACGTGGGTGCGGCTGGCGCTGAACAGGTGGCCGACCAGAAAGCCGATCCCCACCGCGGCGCCCAGCGCCGCATAGGGCTTCTCACGGACCATCTCGACCGTCTGCTGGCTACGTTCCTTGGCCTGGCTGCGGACCATGCCGTAACCCAGGCGGGCCTTGGCCAGGAGGTCCTCGGTCAGGTCCTCCAGGGCGACCCGGGCCTCACGCATGAAACTGGTCATGGCCTCGCGGACGTGGGGCTCGCCGTCCGCGGGGGCGGTGTCGCCGCCATTGGGCTGAGGGTTCAGGGGTTCAGACATCGCGGGCCTCCATGCGGCGACGCGCGAGGTCGCGCGTCCTTGTCCTGCGGAATTCCGGGCGGGCGATGAGGTTCCCCTGGCGGTCAGATCAGCAGCGCCCCCAGCCAGGCCGCGCCGGCCACCAGCACCAGGCCGGGGATCACCCGCAAGGCGAAGGCCGGGCCGCCGGCGGTCCAGGCCAGGATCGCCTTGGTCAGGCTGTTGGTGGAGATGGCGGCCAGGATCGGGATGACGGCGGCCTCTGCCGGCATGCGGCCGGTGGCGGCCAGGGCGGCGACCGAGATGCCCGCGGCGTGGGTGTCCACGAGGCCGCCCAGGCTGGCGGCGATCAGCACCCCGGCGTCGCCGAACCTCGCCCGCAGCGCCGCAGACACCAGGAGGATCGCCCCGAGCGTCAGGGCGAAGATCCCGGCCGAGGTCAGGCTGAACGCCGCGCCGCCCTCAGGCTCGTCCTTGGCCTGATGCCGGAAGGCGCGGGCGGTGAACACCACGCCATAGATGAGGGCCATGGCGCCCGCCGCGGCCAGGGACGGGGCCATGGCGTTCAGAACCGCCGGGCTGGTGGCCCCGATCACAATGGCCATCTGGGCGATGGTGGCGACGGTGGAGAGCACGGCGCCGGCCACGGCCGGGCCTTGCAGCTCCGGGGTCCGGGTCGCGCGCTGGCCCATGGCGGCGATGGTGGCGGCGCTGGAGACAAAGCCCGAGACCAGGCCGGCGATGGGCAAGCCGTAGCGCGCGCCGACAAAGCGCACCGCCACATGGCCCGCCGCGCCAATGGCCAGGATCAGCACCAGCACCACCCACAGGTCATGCGGATTGAGCGCGCCGAACGGCCCCATGGCCTGGTCGGGGAGCAGGGGCAGGACCACCAGGGTCGCGCCAGCCAGGATCAGGCCGTCGCGCACCTCGTCCTCGGTGAGCACCTTGGAGACGAAGTGGTGCAAGGGCGTGCGCGCCGCCAGCACGGCCGCCGCCGTCACCCCGACCGCCGCCGCCAGGGCCGGTTCGCGCATGGCCAGGCCGCCGGTCAGCACCGTCAGCACCAGGGCGACCTCGGTGGTGACACCAGGATCCTTGCGCCCGATCCGCCAGGCCGAGACCGCGGCGAACACCGTCACCGCCGCCATGACCGCGCCCAGCAGGAAGGCCCCGCCCAGCACATAGCCCAGGGCGCCAGCCACCGAGGCCACGGCGAAGGTGCGAATGCCGGCCGCCGCCGGCTGGTCCTGTTGCCGCTTGCGGCGCTCCCGCTCGGCGCCGATCAGTAGGCCGACGCCAAGGGCGGTGGCCAAGTGGAGAAGCTGGGTTTGGTCCATGTCAGGGCGCCGGGAAGACAGATTGAAACGCCGCCAGGCCGGGGGCGCTGAAGGCCACGACCCGGGTCCCCTCGAGCCGCCTGGCCCAACCGCGAGCATAGACCTGCTGCAGGATCGCCGCCCCCAGGGACCCGGCCAGGTGGCTGCGCCGCTCGCTCCAGTCCAGGCAGGCCCGGCACAGGGGCCGCCGCCCCCGCCGCACCGGATCGACGCCGAAGGCCCGCATGGCCGCCGCCCCGGCCTCAGTCAACTCCAGCGCCCCGTCATGGTCGACGATCAGGGCTCGGGCCACCAGACTGTCCAGCATCTCCACCCCGAGCTCTCCGGCCAGGTGGTCGTAGCAGACCCGCGCCCGGCGCATCGCCGGTTCCCGCGGACCGGGCCGCGCCCGGGTCTCGCCCACGCGGGCGCCCAGGCCCATCAGGGTCTCCAGCAGTTCAGCCACCTCTGGCCCCGACAGGGCGAAATAGGCGTGCCGGCCCTGGCGGCGCGCGGTGACCAGGCCGCCCTCGGTCAGGCGGGCCAGATGGCTGCTCGCCGTCTGGGGCGTGACGCCGGCCTCGGCCGCCAGTTCTCCGGCGGTCAGGGCGGTTCCGCCCATCAGGGCCACCGCCATATTGGCCCGCGCCGGATCGCCCAGCAGGGCGGCCACGCGCGCGATGTCGAGCCCCTGTTTCATGTCCCCAGCCTAGGCCCCTGCCCTGGCCGGCGCCAGCGGCGACACTTCGGCGCCGGTCGAAGCATGGGCGGCGGCGCAGGCGCTAGACCCCGAGCCCTGACATAGGAGCTCCCATGACCATCACCTGCTGCATCGAATACCGGATCGACCCGTTCCAACGGGCGGCCTTCGCCGACTACGCCCGCAACTGGCTGACCATCATCCCGGCCTGCGGCGGCGACCTGCTGGGCTATTGGCTGCCGCATGAGGGGACGAACGATATCGCCCTGGCCCTGATCTCGTTCGAGAGCCTCGCCGCCTACGAGGCCTACCGCGCGCGGCTGAGGACCGACCCCGCCGGTGCCGCCAACTTCCGGCTCGCCCAGGACCAGCGCTTCATCGTCTCCGAGCGCCGCACCTTCCTGGAGCCGGTCACGTGATCGCGGTCATCTTCGAGGCCGAACCGGCCGAGGGCCAGCGCGAGACCTATCTCGACCTGGCCGCCGTCTTGCGCCCGGACCTGGACCAGGTGGACGGCTTCCTCTCCATCGAGCGGTTCGAGAGCCTGACCACGCCGGGCAAGGTGCTCTCCCTGTCCTTCTGGCGCGACGAGGCGGCGGTGGCGGCCTGGCGCACTCACGCCCCGCACCGCGGCGCCCAGGCCGCCGGCCGCTCAGGCGTCTTTTCCGGCTATCGCCTGCGGGTCGCCCAAGTGCTGCGGGACTATGGGCTAACCGACCGCGACCAGGCGCCGACCTAGACCACCGAGGTCGCCCACTTGCGCCGTTCCGTGGAGGTGCGCAGTTCGGCCCAGATCGCGTCGTTGAGGTCACCGGCGGCGGGGTCGCGCTCCACGGCGGCGTGCAGGGTGATCAGGGCGGCCGCCAGCCGCTGGTTCTCCGCCGTCAGGGCCGAGAGGCGAAGGTTGTCCTCGGCCGGCGGCGCAGGCGACGCAACATAGGCCTCGCCGCGCTTGAGCAGGGCGTGGATGGCGCGGTTCTCTTCCACCAGCAGGTGGGCGCGGCCATCCCAGGATTCCGCCACATAGCCCAGCAGCATGGCGCTCATGCCCAGGTCGCTGGCGCGGTCGGCGGGATGGACGCTCGGATCGGCGTTGCGGACCAGGAGCTGGGCGAGCTCGGCCAGGACTTCGGGAACTTCCGGTTTCATAGCCGCCCCATCACCTTCAGTGTCGCCCGGTCCTGGGCGGTCTGCAGCATCCAGGGCGGCACGACGGTGATCGGCGCCTTGCTGCCGCCGTCGATGAACACCCGGGCCGACGAGATCCAGATCCCCTGGCCCTTCACGCAGTTGAACAGGGTCCACCAGTGGACCGCGGCCGGATCGGCCTTCAGGCCCGAGGCCCGTTCCCAGACGGCGATGGCCTCGGCTTCCGGCAGCAGGCCGCCGGCCCGCGGCTGGCCGAACGACCAGACAGGATTGAGGCTCCAGCCCAGGTCCTCCAGCGGGTCGCCCAGGTGGGACATCTCCCAGTCGAGGATCCCCCGGATCTCGCCGTGCGCGTCATAGAGGAAGTTGCCGGTGCGATAGTCGCCATGCACCACCGACAGCTTCTGGGCCGGCGGCGGCGGATTGGCGCGCAGCCAGCGGATGGCCGCGCGGGTGATCGGCAGGGGCTCGGCCTCGTCGTCGTCGAGCACCTTTTCCCAGTAGCTCAGCTCGCGGTCCCAGCAGGCCCCGAGCGCCGGCGGCGGCATGACCTCGGTGAGGCCCAGGGCCACCGGGTCGGCCTTGGCGATCTCGCCCAGGATGGTCCACTTGCGCTCCCCCAGCCGCTGCAGGTGCGGCAGGTAGGGCTCGGTGAACAGCAGCGCCGGCGAGGCCTCAAAACCATGCAGCTCCTCGGCGATGGAGAAGGGATGGTCGAGGGCCTCGGACCCCTCTTCCAGCCACAGCATTTCCGGCACCGGCACGCTGGAGCCGTGGAAGGCGCGATAGGCCTCGAACTCCACCCGCCGCTCGGTGTCGATCAGGCTGGCCGGCGGGTCCCGGCGCAGGATCAGCCGGCGCTCCCGCGCCTCGCCGCCCTCGCGCCAGTTCAGCACGAAGCGGTAGGTCTCTCGGCTGGCCCCGCCGGAAATGCGGGTCAGACCGGTGACCGAGACGTCCGAGGCGTTCGCCAGGCGCCCGGCGATATAGGCGGCGAGACGGGGTTCGAGGCTGCTCAACGGGTCAGGCCATCTTGAAGCGGATGGGCAGGGTCTTGGGCCCGTTGACGAACACGGCTTGGCTAAGCGCCGGCTCGCCGGCCAGCTCCACGCTCTCGAGGCGCGGGATCAGCTCTTCCCACAGGATGCGCATCTCCATCTTGGCAAGGTGCTGGCCCAGGCACAGGTGCGCGCCATAGCCGAAGGCCAGGTGCTTGTTGGGCGAGCGGTCGACGCGGAAGGACTTGGGCGCGTCGAAGACCTCGTCGTCGCGGTTGCCCGAGGCGTAGCAGAGCATCATCCAGTCGCCCTTGGACAGCTTGCGGCCCGCCATCTCGGTGTCCTCGGCCACCGTGCGCATGAAGGTCTTCACCGGGGTGGTCCAGCGGATGGATTCATCCACCAGGCCCGGGATCAGCGAGGGATCGGCCTTCAGCTTGGCCAGCTCGCCCGGGTTCTCGGCCAGGGCCCACAGGGCGCCGCCGGTGGAGGACGAGGTGGTGTCGTGGCCGGCGGTGGCGACGATGATGTAGTAGCTCATCGCCTCCAGCTCGGAGATCGGCTGGCCGTCGATCTTGGAGTTGGCGATCACGCTGGCGAGGTCGTCGCGCGGATTGGCCCGGCGGTCCGCCGAGATCTTGGCGAAGTACTGGAAGAAGTCGGTGATGACGCCCAGGTCCAGCTGCTGGCCGCCGGTGTCCTTGTCCAGGGTCTGCTCGGACGGCTTGCGGCCCAGCTCGGGGTCGGCGGCGCCGAACAGCTCCTGGGTCAGCATCAGCATCCGGGGCTCGTCCTCTTCCGGGACGCCCAGGATCTCCATGACCACGTGCAGCGGATAGTGCAGGGCCACCTCGCGCACGAAGTCGCACTCGCCGCCGGTCGCGGCCATCTTGTCCACCGCGGCGCGGGCGATCTTGCGGATGCGGTCCTCAAGGCCGCGCAGGTTCTGCGGCATGAACCAGGCCTGGGTGAGCGCCCGGTACTTCGGATGGTCCGGCGCATCCATGTGAATCAGGGTGCGCAGCAGGTGCGGGCTGCCGCCCATCATCTGGCGGATGCGCGCGTCGGCTTCCTGGCTGACCAGGGTGGGCGAGCGGTCGCCGTTCAGGAACAGGCTGTTCTGACGGCTGATCTCCAGGATGTCGGCGTGCTTGGTGACCACCCAGAACGGATCGACGCCGGGGATCTCAGCCATGCCGAAGGGGTTGTTGGCCCGCAGCCAGTCATAGGTCTCGTGGATGCGGTGGTCGGCATAGGCCGTGGGGTCGACAAGGTTCGCCGCGACGGCGTCCGGAATCCGAATTTCGCTGGTGGTCATGTGCGTCGTCCTCGGCCGAACAGACGCCAAGGAACGAGTGACGCAACGTCAGCTCTTTCCTTCCCCAGCGTCAGCAGGGCCACGCCTCCCTTGTTGTTGTTATCTCTGATCACCTGGATACCGCCGACCGGACAACGGTCGCAAGATTGACGCAGGGCGAACCTAGGCTCGCCCGCCGTTAGGGAGCCGCCATATGCTGACCAAAGCCGACGAATTTCCGATCCACCAGACGCCCGAGCCGATCGCCTATTCGGGCACCGACCGGAACTTCTACGACCGCTATTTCTTCAACGGCTACAACCCCGACGGCACCGAGTTCTTCGCCGCGGCGCTGGGCGTCTATCCGCACGTGAACATCTGCGACGCCCACTTCTCGGTGATCCGGGACGGGGTCGAGCACTGCCTGCACGCCTCGCGCTTCCTGAACATGGAGCGCATGGACATGTCGTGCGGTCCCATCCGCATCGAGGTGATCGAGCCGCTGGTGAAGCTGAAGCTGATCGTCGAGCCGTCCAACGGCTTCGCCGCCGAGATCACCTTCGAGGGCCGGTCCTTCCCCATCGAGGAGCCGCGCTTCGTCCACCGCATCGGCCCGCGCGCCTTCATGGACTACACCCGCCTGACCCAGAACGTGCGCTGCTCGGGCTGGATCGAGATCGACGGCGTGCGCAAGGAGCTGCAGGCCGGCGCCGTCGGCACCCGCGACCGCTCCTGGGGCGTGCGCCCCATCGGCGCGCCGGACAGCCAGCCGCCGGTTCCGCCGGTCATGCCGACCTTCTTCTGGCAATGGACGCCGCTGAACTTCGCGGACTCCAGCGTCTTCTTCCACGTCAACGCCAACCCGGACGGCACCCCCTGGAACACCCGCGCGGTGATCCTGCCCGACGGCGCCGGGCATGACGGCGGCTACCACACCGCCGGCGCCTCGATCGGCGAGGTCAGCTTCATCCCGAACACCCGCCACGCCCAGACCGGCGAGCTGGTGATCCCCCTGGCTCAAGGCGAGGCCAAGGTGAAGTTCGAACCCTTCCTGACCTTCCTGATGAAGGGCATCGGCTACGGTCACCCGCAATGGCGCCACGGCGGCTTCAAGGGCCCGCTGGTGGTGGAGCGCGAGGACATCGACCTGGCCAAGGAGAACATGGGCGCCGTGGAGAACTTCCACATCCAGGCCCTTAGCCACGTCACCCTCACCCTGCCCGGCAAGGACCCGGAGCGCGGCATGGGCGTGTTCGAACAACTGATCCTGGGGCCGTATCACCCGTACGGCGTGGGCTAAGCCCATATCCTTCTCCCCTTGCGGGAGAAGGTGGCCTGGCGGAGCCAGGTCGGATGAGGGGTCGCATTGGCCCGCCAGCAAGACCTTTAAGGCGGATGGGGGAGCAAAACCCCTCATCCGTCGTCCTTCGGACGCCACCTTCTCCCGCAAGGGGAGAAGGTGCCCTTCTAGTCCTCACAAACCGCCCGGAATCCCGCCGCCGCATACGCCACCATGCGCGGCGCGACGGCGGCGATGTCCTCCGACCGGCAGATCCCGCCCGACAGGGTGTCGATGCGGCCCGTCTCGGCGAGCGTCAGCGTCAATGAGCCGGACAGCATGTGGTAGGACCAGAACAGGTCCTCTTCCCGCGCCTTGGGCAGGGCCTTCTTCACCACGCTGATCAGCCGGTGGATCACGGGGTCGAAGTAGCGGGTCATGGTCTCGCCGCCCCAGACCGGCGTGTTGTTCACGACCCCGATAAGCGCGAAATAGGCCCGCCAGCCGGGGCCGGCGTTAGCGCAGCGGTCCAGCACGGGCAGCAGGAACGCCGCCACCGCGCCCTCCACCGTCACCGCCCCGCCGGCTTCCGCCTCATAGCGGTCCAGCGCCTCCATGCGGTCCTGGTTCAGCACCTCGGCCCGGCGCAGGAACACCGCGTCGAACAGGCCGCGCTTGGAGTCGAAGTAGTAGTGCAACAGGGCGGTGTCGACCTTGGCCAGCCGCGCGACCGCCCGCAGGGTCACGCCCTCGAAGCCGTGCTTGGAGAACTCCAGTTCCGCGACATCGAGAATCCGCTCCCGGGTCTCGGCGCTCTTTTCCGCCCGCGACCGCCCCCGGGGCCTGCGCCCGCGAGGCGCCTCGGCGGGCTCGAGTTCCATGGTCAATAGCGCGCTCCGGGGGATTGGCGTCGAGTAAGGAGTACGAGCGCCGGGCGGAGGGTTCAACCGAACGCTGCTCGTCGATTATTCATCATGCGATGAATTATTGACACCCCCAGCGGCGGGACGCACCCATTGGTCTTGAGGAGCACCCCCATGACGCAGCCCGCCGCCCGCACCTGGACCAGCCTCGACGGCCTGGCCCTCGCCGCCCTGGACTACGCCGCCTGTGACGGGTCCGCCCGCCTGCCGGTGGTCTGCCTGCACGGCCTGACCCGCAACGCCAAGGACTTCGAGGTCGTGGCCCCGCACATCGCCGCCCAGGGCCGCAGGGTCCTGGCCCTGGACGTGCGCGGACGGGGGAACTCGGCCTGGGACCCGAACCCACTGAACTACAATCCGGCCACCTATGCCGGCGACGTCATCGCCCTGTTCGAACAGGCCGGGATCACCCGGGCGATCTTCGTCGGCACCTCGATGGGCGGGCTGATCACCATGACCCTGGCCGCCCTGCGGCCGGACATGATCTGCGGCGCGGTGCTCAATGATTTGGGGCCTGAGGTGGGCGCCGCGGGCCTGGCCCGGATCGGCGGCTATGTGGGCGGCGCGCCGGAAGTGTCCTCCTGGGCTGAGGCCGCCGCCTACGCCCGCAAGACCAATGGCGAGGCCCTGCCGAACCTGACCGACGCCGACTGGGAGCGTTTCGCCCGGCGCATCTTCCGCCAGACCGAGGCGGGCTTCGTCCTCGACTACGACCCGGCCATCTCCGAGGTGTTCAGGATCGCGCCCACGGCCGCCCCGGCGGCGGCGGCCGTGGACCTTTGGCCCCTGTTCGGCGCCCTGGCGACAGCGCGGCCCATCCTGCTGGTCCGCGGTGAAACCTCGGACATCCTGGAAGCTGACACCGCCGAGCGCATGAGCCTGGCCGCGCCGCACATGGCCCGGGTCGATATCCCCGGCGTGGGCCACGCCCCCACCCTGGAGGAGCCCCAGGCCCTGGCCGCCATCGACGCCTTCCTGGCCGACGCGCCGTAACAGCCTGTGTGACCTGTCTGCATCGCTGGTGAAACGAACTGAAGAGTTCATTCACTCAACGCAGAATGAATTATTGACGCTCCCGCGAGGCGCCGCCACCTTCGCCGGCAATCAGCTGCGCCCCGTCGGGCGCAAGGGGAGGAAAACATGCGCTTCAATCTGAAGCTCGCGCTCGCCGCGAGCGCGGCCTGGTCCGTTTTCGCCGGCGTCGCCGCCGCCGCGCCCGAGGCCACCGTCGAAGAACTCGTCGTCACCGCCCGCCGCACCGAGGAAAACCTTCAGTCGACCCCGGTCGCCATCACCGCCTTCTCGGAAAAGGCCCTGGAGCGCCAAGGCGCCCTGGCCATCACCGACCTGCAGGGCGCGGTGCCGAACATGAACCTGGTCCAGGGCCGCGGGTCGTCCAACGCCACCAACATCTACATCCGCGGCGTCGGCCAGCCGGACGCCCTGCAGACCTTCGACCCCGCGGTCGGCGTCTATGTGGACGACGTCTATTACAGCCGCATCCGCGGCACCCAGTTCGACCTGCTGGACCTGGCCCGCGTGGAAGTGCTGCGCGGCCCGCAAGGCACGCTCTACGGCAAGAACACCATCGGCGGCGCCCTGAAGCTCGTCACCCAGGCCCCCGGCCAGACCGTGCGCTCCAAAGCCTCGGTCAGTGTCGGCGACTACGGCCTGTTTGAAGCCAAGCTCGGCCTGTCCGGCCCGGTCAGCGACACCCTGGCGCTCGGCCTGTCGGCCATGGGCTCCACCCGCGACGGCTACGTCACAGACCCGGTGAACCACCGCGACTACAACGACAAGAACACCGTCGCCGTCCGCGGCGCCCTGGCCTGGACGCCCACCGACGCCTACCGCCTCGACGCTTCGGTGGACTACACCCACGACAAGTCGGCCATGACGGTCGGCCAGCCGACCAGCACCCTGGCCTCGGCCTTCGGCGCGGTCCTGCAGGCCCTCCCGGCGGTCCCGGCCGAGTACAAGTTCCAGACCGTCACCACGCCCACCCTGCCCAACTCGACCCGGTTCGAGCACTGGGGCGCCTCGGCCACCCAGACCTACAAGGTCTCGGACGCCCTGACGCTGAAGGCGATCACCGCCTATCGTGGCCTGTCGAGCGACGACTACATCGACATCGACGCCACCGCCGTGAAGCTGGGCGACGTGCTGGTCGCCCCCGACCAGACCCAGGTCAGCCAGGAGGTCCAGGCGGCCTACACGAACGGCGCCTGGAACGTCGTCGGCGGCGTCTACTACCTGCGTGAAAAGGTGACCTCGCACCAGGAAGCCTACGCCGACGCCTTTGTCGCGCCCTTCACCTTCCTGCGCACCATCGACGACTCGCTGACCACCACCAGCTGGGCCGGCTATGTGAACGCGTCCTACAGCGTCAGCGACGCCCTGCGGGTCTCCGCCGGCCTGCGCTACACCCAGGACGAAAAGAAGTACTTCCGCACCACCTCGACCTTCTCGAACTTCGCGGCTCTGAACGGCAAGTTCGCCTTCACCGCCAAGGAGAGCTGGGACGACGTCTCGCCGATGGTCAGCGTCGACTACCAGGCCAATGACGACCTGTTCTTCTACGGACGCGTGGCCAAGGGCTTCAAGTCGGGCGGCTTCAACGGCCGGGCGAACAATCCGGGCGAGGAGCAGCCCTACAATCCCGAGACCGTCGTCTCCTACGAAGCCGGGGTGAAGAGCCAGCTGTTCGACCGCCGCGTTCGGGCCAACGCCACGGTGTTCTACAACGACTACCAGGACTTCCAGGCCCGTATCGGCCGCGCCGTCACCTCGCCCAGCCAGCCGATCCCCTCGATCGACTTCGCGGTGCTGAACGCCGGCCAGCTGGAAATCTACGGCGCCGAGCTGGAACTGGCCGCCAACCCGATCCCGGGCCTCAGCCTGAACGCCGACGTGGGCTACCTCCACGCCGAGTACGGCGAGTTCAAGGAACAGCGCGCCGCCTCGGCTCCGGCCACCGGCTTCATCACCCTGGACCGCGCCTGGCAGACCCCGGCCTTCTCGCCGGAATGGACCGCGCGCCTCGCCGGCTCCTACGAGTTCGACCTGGGCGGCAAGGGCTATGTCACCGTCGGCGGCCAGGCCCGCTACCGTTCGGAGATGGCGCTCGCCGTCGACAACGCCAACCTGACCACCCGCGCCAAGTTCCCGGGCATGTGGCAGTCGAGCTACTGGCTGTATGACGCCCAGATCGTCTGGGAAAACGCGGACCGCAGCCTGTCGGCCGGCCTCTACGGCAAGAACCTGGCGGATGAGGTCTACAAGACCGACGCCCAGGAATTCTCGTCCGTCGGCGGCATCCGCACCGCCTACTACGGCGCGCCGCGGACCTGGTTCGTCACGGTCGCCTACAAGTACTGATCCATCGCCCCCGCGGCGAAGATGAAGGGCCCGCGGTTCGCCACGGGCCCTTTTTCTATGTCAGCGCACGACCACGTCGCGCTTCATGGGGGCCAGCTTGGCCAACAGCTGGTTCTGAGCCCGGAAGGGGACCTTCTCCTCGTCCATGGCCTTCTGCAGGTTCTCCACCAGGGCGTTGAACTCCGCGGTGTTGATCCCCTGGTCCTTGTGGGCCGTCTTCATGTCGCGGCCCGTGTAGTCGACGCCGGCGCCCAGCAGGTAGCCCACCTGTTCCTTCAGGGTCCGGCGCAGCCGCTCCAGGTCGGTGGCGCGGAAGATCTCGGCGATACGGGGGTCGGCGATGCTCAGGTCCACCATCCGGTCGACCACCCGGGCGATCCCGGCCTGGCCATGAAAGGCGGCCAGCAGTTGCTCGCCCTCGACCGGGGTCGCGCCGGCGTTGGCGTTGGAGACGACGTAAGGGTCCACCGGCTTCTCGGCGGCCTGGGCGAGGGAGGCGACGCCGGCCAGGACGAGGGCGGCGGTGAGGGTGCGAAGGCGCATGGTCGTGCTCCTAGAAGCCGGCCTGCAGCGACACATAGAGGCCGCGCTGGTCCTTGAAGGTCGCCACCGTCCCGAGGTCGGCGTAGGCGGCGGTGATCGAGAGGTTCTTGTTGATGGCGTAGGCGGCGAAGACGTCCATCCAGTCGTCCTCCTTCAGCCCCGCCAGATTGTCCGGCTTCGTCCGGTACTCGGCCCCGATCAGCAGGCGCTTGGTGACCAGCACCCCGGCCGAGCCCTCGAACTGCAGGGAGTAGTCGTCCTTCTTGCCGCCGCCGAAGCCCAAGAGGCCGGTCTGGTTGGCCTTGGTGGCCCGCACCGTGCCGTCCAGCACCAGGCTCTGGTTCAGCAGCACCTTGGTGGCCGCCACATAGACGTCGACGCCGGAATCGTCCTTGCCGCCGATGGCGCGGATGACCGCGCCGCGGTCGTTCTTCTTGAACTGGGCGCCCACCGCCACCTGGGGCAGCCAGCTGTCCTGGTCATAGACCGCATCGCCCAGCACCCGGACCTTCGCGCCGATGACATCCTGGTGGAAGGTGAAGCCGGCGCCGAGGCCGAGCTTGGCGCCCGTCGCCCCGGTGTCGAAGGCCTGGCGGGCATAGGACAGCTCCACGCGGTCGCGCCAGCCGACGGCGGCGCCATAGCTCGTGAAGTCATAGTCCGGCAGGTCCACCTTGGTGGCGTGGACATTTCCGCCGATCCCGTCACGGGTCTCGTAGCCGGTGATCGTCGCCCAGCTGGCCAGGCCGCCGCCGCCGGCGCCTTCCACATTGCTGACCCCGCCGGTCAGCAGGAGCTTGCCGCCATTGACCAGCTCACCCGCCTGGGCGGCGTCGGCCGCCTCAAGCACTCCCAGCGCCGCAATCAGGGCGCAGGCTGTCTTCCGCATGTTTCGCGTCCTCGCGCGCCCCCGTTCTGGAGGCCATCGGAACAAGGCTAGCCTGGGACCTGTTGACGATTTGTGCACCAAACCAGCCCCCACCTTGGGGCCATCTGCGACGCCGGGCGAGGACGACCATGCGCACACTGCTTCTAGGCCTGATGGCCGCCGCCATCGCCGCCCCCGCCTGGGCCGGCGACCTGACCGTCAGCGTGAAGACCCCGACCGGCCAGCCGGTCCGCGACGCCGTGGTCACGCTGAAGAGCCCAGCTGGCGCCGGCCAGCCCATCCGGTTCAGCTGGCCCTATACGGTGGCTCAGCAGAACATCACCTTCGACCCCTTCGTCCTGGTGGTCCCGGTGGGCTCGACGGTCAGCTTCCCCAACCGGGACAATGTCCGCCACCACGTCTACTCGTTCTCACCGGTGAAGAAGTTCGAGCTGAAGCTCTATGGCCGCGAAGAGGCGCGGACGGTGACCTTCGACAAGCCCGGCGTCGTGCCCCTGGGCTGCAACATCCACGACCAGATGATCGCCTATGTGGTGGTGGTCGACACGCCCTACGCTGCCAAGACCGGGGCCGACGGGGTCGCGGTGATCCGCAACGCGCCGGCCGGCGCCGCGTCCATGACCGTCTGGCATCCCTATCTGAAGGCGGCCCGCAACCAGCAGGTCAAGCCGGTGACCCTCACCGCCGCGGGCGGGCGCGAACAGGTCACCGCCGACCTTCGCCAGCCGCCGGGACACGCCGGACACTAAAGCTTTCAGCCGAACCGCTTCAGCTCGCCGCGGTCGTCGCGCAGGAAGTCCATCAGGTCCGTCAGGGTCTGCGGCTTGCCGATCAGGTAGCCCTGGATCTGGTCGCAGCCCATGGCCGCCAGCAGCTGGAAAGCGTCCGGCTCCTCGATGCCCTCGGCGGTCACCTTCAGGCCCAGGCTGTGGGCCAGGTCGATGGTCGAGCGCACGATCAGGGCGTCGCGCTGGCTCTGCGTCAGGTCCACCACCAGCGAGCGGTCGATCTTCAGTTCGTGCCCGCGGATCTGCTTCAGATAGGCCAGCGACGACAGGCCCGAGCCGAAGTCGTCGATGGAGATGTCGACGCCGGCGGCCTTGAACCGGTCCAGGATGGTCAGGGCCAGGTCCGGGTTCTCGATGACCGCCGTCTCAGTGATTTCGAAGATCAACTTGCCGCAAGCCTGTGGCGCCAGGACCTCCACAAGGTCGGCGAATTCGGGATCGCCCAACAAGCGGCCGGAGACATTGATCGCCACCTCGATCTCGTGGCCGGCCTCCGCCATCAGCTTCTGGTCCACGATAGCCTGGCGCAGGCACCAGTCGGTCAGGGCGCGGATGTGGCCGGTCTCTTCGGCCATGGGAATGAACAGGTCGGGCCGCAGCATGCCGCGAACCGGATGGCGCCAGCGCACCAGCCCCTCCACCGCATGGACGCCCCGGCGGCGCAGGTCGAACTTGGGCTGGTAGAACAGCTCCACATGGCCGTCCTCAATGGCGCGCAGCATGCCGCTCATGAGCGACAGGTTGGAGGCCGGGTCGCCATAGGCCTCAGCGTCGAACACCGCGATCTTGCGCCGGGCGGCGCGGGCCTGGTCCAGACCGATGGTGGCGCGTTCCACCGCCAGGCCGGACTCGGTCTCCATCGGCGACAGGCCGACGCTCAGCGCCACGTCGATGGCCTCGCCGCCCACATGCACGGGGTGTTCGAGGTCCGCCAGCAGGCGCTCCATCAGCCGCTCGGCCTCGTCGGCGTCCTCGGCCTGGAAGGCCAGGCCCAGCACCGCCGTCGACAGGCGCGCGACTGCGCCCTTGGGCTGCAGGCCGGTCAGGCGTTCGCCGACCTCCTGGATCACCTGGGCGGCCAGGGCGTAGCCGATAGCGCCGCGGACATGGGCGAAGCGCTCCACACCCAGGGCGGCGACGAACAGCGGCCCCTGCAGGCCCTCAACCGCCTGCTCCAGGGCCAGACGGTTGGACAGGCCGGTCTCGGGGTCGTGCAGGGCCAGGTGGGTGATCCGCCGCTCGCGCTCGCGGATCTCGGTGGCCATCTGGTTGAAGCTCTCGGCCAGGCGGCCGATCTCGTCCTGGCCCTCGGCGGTGACATGGACCTCCTCGCCGCGGCTCAAGCGGCGGGCGGCCTGGTCCAGGGCGGTGATCGGGCGCGTGACGCCCCGCGCCAGGCTCCAGCTGCCCAGGACCACGAGCACCAGCCCCAGCCCGCCGATCACCCCGATGGTGGCCAGCAGCGGCCGGTAGGGCGCATAGGCCCGCGACACCGGATAGGTCAGCAGCAGGGCCGAGCCGGACGCGCTGTCCAGGCTCTGCAACGGCTTGACCATGGCGAAGGACTCGACGCCCCGGAGGTTCACGGTGCGCGGCGCGCCGGCGTCCTGCGACAGCGCGTCGGCGATATAGGCGTTCAGGGCCGCCTGGGTCCGCGGCGGCAGCGACCGCCCGATGCTCCAGTCCGCGCCGATCTTGTGGGCCACAGCGGAGTCCAGCCGGATCGCGGCCAACTTCTCCAGGCTATTGAGCTGAGCGCCGTCCAGCCGGGCGCCGAACACCACCCAGCCGATCAGGTCCGGCGCCATGATCGGGCTGGCCACCAGCTGGTATGGGACGCCGGCGATCAGCATCACCCCGTGCGGCGCCTCGGCGGCGTAGAGGGCGTTGACCAGGGTGTCCGCGTGGGGGTCAAGCCGGTCCGACTGGGCCCCGATCACCGCGCCGTCGGCGCCGACCATGAAGGCCAGGTCGATGCCCAGGCGGGCGCGCAGGTTCTCCACGGCCGAGGTGACTGTGGCGCTATCATGGGTGGCGACGGCCTCGCGGAATCCGAAATCCCGCGACAACAGCTGCGCCCCCTGGCGCAGTTGCTCCGACTTCAGGGCCCAGACCTGGTCGAACACCGTGGCCGAGGCGGACAGCTCGCCGCGCACCTGGCGCTGGGCGGCGCCGGAGATGGCGGTGAACACCGAGCCCGAGAGCAGGATCAGGATGACGCCGAACAGCCCGGCATAGAGCACCGTCAGGCGGGTGCGCAGGTGTCGGACCTGGGATAGGCGGCGAAGGATGGCGATCTCGCGCATTGGCTTTCATAGGCAGACGCGCGTGAAGGCGTGGTGAATCCGCGCCAAACCTTTTGCCGACAGGCGTCTGGCGGGTCCGTGGCGGGTGGATGTCAGGTCCCTGGCGGGGCGGTGGCGGGCCATTGACGGCTA
Organism: Phenylobacterium conjunctum; assembly: GCF_042679085.1. Lineage (NCBI taxonomy): Bacteria > Pseudomonadati > Pseudomonadota > Alphaproteobacteria > Caulobacterales > Caulobacteraceae > Phenylobacterium > Phenylobacterium conjunctum. The sequence continues at coordinate 26,224 of NZ_JBHTLQ010000016.1, forward strand.
GGTGGCGTGGCCGTCCAATACCGGTGCGGCGGATGTTCATGGCGATCGCCGACGAGGACAAGATGACCATAGTGATCCAGAAACTGAGGCTGCAGCGGGGCTGGTCCCAGGAGCAGCTCGCCGATGTCTCAGGGGTCAGTGTGCGCACCATCCAGCGGATCGAGCGCGGCCAGCCCGGCAGCCTGGAGACGCTGAAAGCCCTGGCGGCGGTCTTTGATGTCGACTTCGACCAGCTTCAAGGAACCGCCATGACCACCACCGACACACCCCATCCCCGCCCTATGGAACCGGGCATTGATTCCGCCGAGGCGCTCGCCTTCGCCCACGTCCGCAAGAAGCGCGCCTTCTTTGTGCACCTGACCCAGTACGTGCTGGTGATGGGCCTGCTGGCGGTCGTGAACCTGATGACCTCTCCCAAGTACCTCTGGTTCATCTGGCCGGCCCTGGGCTGGGGGCTTGGGGTCCTGTCCCATGGCGCCGGCGTGTTCCAGGTCGTGCCCTTCCTGGGCGCCGACTGGGAGCGCCGCGAGGTCGAAAAGGCCCTGGGCCGCAAGCTCTGAGGCCTGGCCCGGCGGAGGAGGCGGCGACCGCGGCGCCCTCCCCCCTTGCCATGGGCCAAGGGCAACAGGCACACTGTCGGCATTGATCTCCGCGTCCGCGTGCATTTCCACGCGCCTTTTGAAAGCCGACGACTTTGACGATTTCGACTTCCGCCGCGCGCGTGGGCGTGACGGCCGCGAACCAGGGCCTGCCTGAATCCATGACCTCGGTGGACGCCCTGATCGAGGGGCTGGCCGGGGTGGGCTACATCGCCTCCCGCCGTATCGCCACCGCCCTGTACATGGCGGTCAACCTGCAGAAGCCCATCCTGGTGGAAGGCTCTGCGGGCGTCGGCAAGACCGAACTGGCCCTGTGCACCGCCGCCCTCATGGGCCTGCCGCTGATCCGGATGCAGTGCTACGAGGGCCTGGACGAGTCCAAGGCGCTGTACGAGTGGAAGTACGGCAAGCAGCTGCTCTACACCCAGATCCTCAAGGATCGCATGGGCGCCGCCCTGGCTGACGCGCCCGATATGGACGCCGCCATGGACCGCCTGCACGGCATCGGCGACCTGTTCTTCTCCGAGGCCTTCCTCGAACCCCGGCCGCTGATGAAGGCCCTGCGCGAGGATGACGGCTGCGTCCTGCTGATCGACGAGATCGACAAGTCGGACGAGGCCTTTGAGGCCTTCCTGCTGGAGGTCCTGTCCGCCTACCAGTGCTCGATCCCCGAGCTGGGCGTGATCAAGGCCAAGACCCCGCCCATCGTCTTCCTGACCTCGAACAATGTCCGCGACCTGGGCGACGCCCTGAAGCGCCGCTGCATGCACCTGCACATCCCGCTGCCGGACGCCGCGCTCGAGCAGAAGATCGTCGCCAGCCGCGTGCCGGGCATCGAGGCCAAGCTGACCCACGAGCTGGTCAGCTTCGTCCAGTCCCTGCGCACCCTCGACCTGCGCAAGTCGCCCTCGATCTCGGAGACCGTGGACTGGGCCCGCGCGCTCATCCTGCTGAACGCCGAGAGCCTGGACGGCGAGGTCGTGCGCGACAGCCTGAACGTGCTGCTGAAGTTCGAGCAGGACATCGCCGCGGTCGAGCCCCAGATCGTGGAGCTGATCCGCAGCCCCAGGGCCTGATCCCATGCAGACCGCGCTAGAGGACTTCTTCCGCGCGCTCAGGGCCGCGGATGTCCGCATCTCGCCGGCCGAGGCCATCGACGCCCACCGCACCGTGGCCCTGGTCGGGTTCGAGGACCGGACCCTGTTCAAGGACGCCATGTGCGCGACGCTGGCCAAGAGCGCCGAGGAGGTAGTGACCTTCGATCGGGTGTTCGAGACCTTCTTCGACCGCCAGGCCTTCCAGGCCGCCCCACCGCCCGAGGGCGACGGCGACCCGGCCGCCGACCTGCCGCCGGAGGCCGAGCAGTCCGAGCTGGCCAAGATGCTGATGGCGGGCGACGCCTCCGCGCTTGCCCAAGCCATGGAGGAAGCCGCCGAGCGGGCCCAGGTCTCGCAGATCCGTCTGTCCACCCAGCGCAGCCGCCTGACGCGGAAGATGCTGGAGGAGATGGGCCTGTCCGAGATCGAGCGGATCATCGCCATGGCCCGCAAGGCCGAGGATGAGCGCACCCAGGCCGCCGGCGACCGGCTCGACGCCGCCCGCAAGGCCCTGGTCGAGGAGGCCGGCCGCTATGTGGAGCGCCAGCACGAGCTCTACGCCTCGGAAAGCGGCCGGATGCTGCGCGAGGACCTGCTGGCCCGTAAGGCCCTGAACGCCGACGGCGGGATCGACCCCGTCGACCAGGCGATGATGCAGGCCCTGGTCAAGCGCATGGCCAAGCGCCTGGCCGACCGCTATTCGCGCCGCAAGCACGTGGCCTGGACCGGCCACCTGGATGTCCGCAAGACCCTGCGGCGCTCCATGGGCCACGGGGGCGTGCCCTTCGACATCGTCTTCAAGACCAAGAAGGTCGACAAGCCGTCCATCGTCGCCATCTGCGACGTGTCCAAGTCGGTGGCCGCGGCCGCCCAGTTCCTGCTGACCTTCCTCTATTCGCTGAACGAGGTGGTCGACCGGATGGAGGCCTTCGCCTTTTCCGGCCGCATGATCCGCGTGAACGACGTGCTGGACGAGCACCGGGTCGAGACCGCGATCCTGGAGGTCCTGAAGCAGATCGGCTTCCAGCAGACCGACTACGGCCGCTCGCTCGAGGACTTCTGCGAGCAGCACCTGGATCAGCTCGACCGCCACACCACGGTGATCATCCTGGGCGATGCGCGGTCAAACTACGCCGATCCGCGCCTGGACCTGATGGCGACCATCCAGAAGCGCAGCCGCGCTGTGATCTGGCTGAACCCCGAGCCCGAGAGCTACTGGGCCCAGGGCGACAGCGTCATGTACCGCTATGAGCGCTTCTGCCACGTGGCCAAGCATTGCAACACCCTGGCCGGCCTGGAGCGGATCATCGAGGACGTGCTGCGGACCTATATCCCGCACTAGGGTCGCCCCCTCACCTCCCCCGGCCATGACGTTTGAGGCTACGCGCCCTTCGCTCGGCGCGTCAGGCCGCCCGACGAGCGTTCGCCTGGGCCTGGGCGGCGAGGCGGAAGGCCGAGACCAGTTCGTCCAGCACCTGGGCCTGGCCCTTCAGGGAGTGGGCGGCCGCGGTGGTCTCCTCGACCATGGCGGCGTTCTGCTGGGTCACCTGGTCCATCTGGTTGACCGCGGAATTGACCTCCGACAGGCCCACCGACTGCTCCTCGGCCGAGGCGGAGATGGTGCGCACCAGGGTGGCGACGCCATCCATCTGGACGAGGATCCGGTCCAGCGCGCCGCCGGCCTGGCCGACCAGTTGCACGCCCTCGCCCACCAGCTGGGTGGAGGCGCCGATCAGGCCCTTGATCTCCTTGGCCGCGTCGGCCGAGCGCTGGGCCAGCGCGCGCACTTCAGAGGCGACGACCGCGAAGCCCTTGCCGGCCTCACCCGCGCGGGCGGCTTCGACGCCGGCGTTCAGGGCCAGCAGGTTGGTCTGGAAGGCGATCTCGTCGATCACCCCGATGATCCGGCCGATCTGGGCTGAGGACTGCTCGATCTCGCCGACCTTGGTGACGGCGGCGGTGACCGCCTGGGCGGTGGTGCGGGCCTCGTCGTGGGTGGCGGCCACCTTCTGCTGCGCCTCCTGGGCGCTGCGGGCGGTGTTCTTGACCATCACCGTGATCTCGTCGAGGGCGGCGGCGGTCTCCTCCAGGCTGGCGGCCTGGCGCTCCGTGCGCCGCGACAGGTCGTCGGCGGCGGCGCTGATCTGGTCGGCGCCCACGCCGACGCTGCCGGCGGAGTCGCGAATGGAAGCGATGGTCTGGGCCAGCTTCAGGGCCGCGGCGTTGAAGTCGGACTTCAGCTCGGCGTACTCCGTCGCCAGCTGGGCCTCGATGCGGACGGTCAGGTCGCCGTCCGACAGGCTCGACAGGGCGTCGGCCAAGGTGCGGACGACCCGCGCCCGCTCAGCGTCGGATTGCTGGCGTTCGGCGTCACGCTCGGCCTTGGCCTGTTCGGCCAGGCTGCGCTCCTCCTCCTGCTGCAGGCGGGCGGTCTTGCGCTCCATGGCCGCCTCGCGGAACACCGCGACCGAGCCGACCATCCGGCCGAACTCGTCATCGGTCACCGCAAGCGGGATCGGCCGGTCATAGTCACCCTCGGCCAACACGCCCATATAGTTGGCCAGCTCACCCATCGGCTTGATGACCCGACGGCGCAGGCTCTGGATCAGGAATATCCCCCAGACCGCGGCGGCCAGGGCGACGATCACATAAATGGCCCCGGTGGTCCGCTGCGTCTTGGCGAGCACCTCCTCGTGGACCAGATCAGCCTTTTTGAGCTCAGCGCGCGCAGTCTGCAGCGTGGCCGCCGCGCGGTCGACCTCGGTCGCCAGGGCCTCACTGGCCGCATCGAACTCCGGCATGACCTGATTGCCCACCTCAGGGCCGCCGTCCACATAGCCGCGGGCCATCTTCTGGCCCGTCGCATAGTAGGCCGGGAACTTCGCCTCCACCGCCGCCAGGGCCGTCGCGAGTTCCTGGGCATTGAGGGACTTGGCGAGGTCCTGGGCGTGCTGAACGTCACGCTGGAAAGCCTGGGCGTTCTTGTCCGCCTCCGTCCAGCCGTCATCCAGCCCGGAGAGGCCGCGCGTGGCGGAAACGTCGGTCAGGAACTGCTGGACCTGGACGATCTCCAGCTGGACCTGCTTCTGCAGCACGGACAGTTCAGCGAGGTCGGCGGCGACGCGCTGGTCGCGCGCGTTCTCCCGGGACCGCTGCACATGCTGGACTTCGCCATACAGGGCGCTGACGGCGGCCTGGCCCGCCGAGATGACAACCAGACCAAGGATCGCCCCGACCAGAAAGCGCTCGATGCGCCCGGTGCGACGGCCTCCAGCAGACATCCCAGACATCAAATCTACCTCTGACTAGCGCTGTCAGAAGTGCCGGGGGCGGGTTAAAACATCCCAAACTTGGGGGGGTTGCGACGATCCGCTGCGCCCGATCTGGGCGCCTTGGTGATTATTTCGCAGGCAAACAGACCCGGGCGCCGCGATCCGCAGCGAGGCAGACCTGCACCGGCGACGTCGCGGTCCAGGCGGTCTGGACATTGTAATAGGCGCACTTGGCGCCCCGGACGCGCAGGCTGGCGGGCACATGGGCGGGGGCCTGGGCCGTCACCGCGCCGTCGGCGCCCAGCTGCTCGATCGTGACACCGTCGATGCCCGCCACCGGAACCGGGCCGGTGCGGCAGACCGCGCCCTGCACCCGGGCGCCGCCGGCGTCCTGCGACAGGGCCGGCTGGGTCAGGCTCAGCCCGCCCGCGGAGGCGGCCGAGGCGTTGGCCCAGGCCTGGGTTCCGGCGGCGCTGAGGGCCAGGGTGGCGAGGGCGGCGGCGAAGGCTTTCATGATCATCTGATCCAATCTGATCCAGTCCCTCCTCGCCAGAGCAATCCCCAGGCCAGGACGCGATTTCAGTCGGTCTGCAAGAAAATCAGCATCTTAAGACCCGATTCACGCTCTGAACACGTGATCTTAAGTTTCAAGCGCTACCTTACCCCCACAACAAAGAACCAGGAAACCTGGTGGGGTGTCATAATAATGAGCTGGAAGACTCCAGCGCGATCGCGAGCTCATCGCGGCGCACGAATCCTTGCGACCGCCTGCATCACGACAGTGATCGCAGGCGGCTCTTCTTTCGCCAACGCAGAAGAAGCCGCCCCGGACTCCGCTCTGGTTCTGGGATTCGATTACCAGATCGACGTGATGGACGTGATGAGGGGTGGGGTCCGCAAGGGCGCCGAGCACCTGGACGCGCTCACGCTCTCGGCCGACCTGGACCTCGAACGGGCCATGGGCTGGCGGGGCGCGAGCGCGCATGTCGATCTCCTCAACACCTCAGGCGGGGCGGCCAATGAACGGGCCGGCACCCTGCAGGGCGTGGACAGCCTCGAGGTCGGCGCCCAGCGCGGACAGGTCTACCAGGCCTGGATCCAACAGAATTTCGCCGCCGACCGCGGCTCCCTGCTCGTCGGTCTCTACGATGTGAGCGGCGAGTTCGGCGCGCTCGACAGCGCCAGCTATTTCATGAGCGCCGGCTTCGGCATGGCGCCGGACCTGGCCGGCTCCGGCCGCAACGGCGTCGCCGCCTATCCGGCCACGGCCCTGGCCGCCCGCCTCTCCTGGGCGCCCACCGAGACCACCTATGTGCAGGCCGCCGTGGTCGACGCCCGACCGGGCGCGCCCGGCCTGGAGCCTGGCCTGGACACCAGCTTCGATGACGGCAGCCTGCTGATCGCCGAGGCCGGCTGGACCGGCGCGGGCAAGATCGCCGTGGGCGGCTGGAGCCACAGCCGCCGGGCCGATGACCAGCGCGAGACGGACGCCCTGGGCGCGCCGCTGCAACGCCGGGCCCAAGGGGTCTATCTGATCGGCGAACAGCCGCTGGGCGAGCGGGCCACCGCCTTCGCCAAGCTCAGCGTCTCGGACGGCGACACTCAGGCCATCAAGGCCACCTGGCAGGCCGGCCTGCAGGTGCAGCCCGCCCTGGCCTCGCGGCCCAATTCCACCCTGGCCTTCGGGGTCAGCCAGGTGCGCCTGGCCGACGGCCACCGCGCCAACGGCGCCGACGCCGGCCAGGACCTGGCCAAGGCCGAGACCCTGGTCGAACTGACCTGGTCGGACCAGCTGACCGACAAGGTCCGCATCCAGCCCGACCTGCAATACGTCCGCCGCCCTAGCGGCGACCGCGCCCTGAAGGACGCCGTCATCGCCGGCGTCCGCATCCAGGTGGCCTTCTAGGCTGACTTGAGCCGCTCGTTGTCCACCGGCAGGCGGCGCACCCGCACGCCGGTGGCGGCGAAGATCGCATTGGTCAGGGCCGGCAGCACCGGCGGCAGGGCGGGCTCGCCCAGGCCGGTCGGCGGATAGTCGGTGATCAGGAAGTCCACCACCACCGGCGGGGCGTCCGCCATCCGCAGCAGCGGGTAGGCGTCGAAATTGGCCTCCGCCGCCGCGCCGTCGACAATGGTGATCTTCTGGTTCAGGGCGGCCGACAGGCCGTCGATCACCGAACCCTGCACCTGGTTCAACGCGCCGGACGGATTGACGATCTGGCGGCCCACATCGGCCACCACCCAGACCTTGTCGACCTTGATCGCGCCGTCGGGACCGACGCTGGCCTCCACAACTTCCGCGAAATAGCCCAGGTGGCTGAAATAGCAGGCGACGCCGCGCCCGGCGCGCACCCCGGCCGGCCGCTTGGCCAGGGGCTTGCCCCACGGCGCGACCTCCCGGACCCGCTTCAGCACCCCGCGCATACGCCCGGCGTCATAGGCGTCCTTGCCCGGCGTGCCGATCAGGCCCTGGTCGCCCAGCAGCTTCAGCTGGAAGTCGATAGGATCGGCGCCCGCCGCATGAGCCAGCTCGTCGATAAAGGACTGCATGACGAAGGCGTAGGCGTTGGAGCCCGGCGCCCGCAGCGGCCCGGTGGGCACGCCAGTGGGGATCAGCGACAGGTCATAGCGGAAGTTCGGCACGAACCGGGCCGGAAACTCGTGCGGCGCCATGCGGGCGCTGGGGGCCGGCTGGCCCTTGCCGTCGCCGAGCGTCACGAAGTGGTTCTTCCAGGCGACCACCGTCCCGTTGGCGTCCAGGCCGGCGCTCAAGTGGTGCCAGCCCGCCGGGCGGTAGAAGTCGTGGCGCAGATCGTCTTCCCGGGTCCACAACAGCTTCACCGGCGCGCCGGCCTCGCGGGCGATCCAGGCGGCCTCGACCATGTAGTCGTTGGACAGCCGGCGACCGAACCCGCCGCCGCAGCGGATCATGTGTAGAGCGATGGCGTCCGGGGCGATGCCCAGGGTCTTGGCCACCAGCTGGCGGCCAGGCTCGGGGTTCTGGGTCGGGGCCCAGATCTCCAGCTGGCCGTCCTTGAAGTGCGCCGTGCAGTTCTGCGGCTCCAGCGCCGCGTGGGCGATGAAGGGATAAGCGTAGGCCGCACTAACCGTCTTGGCGGCCGACTTGAGCGCGCCATCCACGTCGCCGTCCGCCCGCTCGGTGCGCTGCGGCCCGGTCTTGGCGAAGGCCGCGGCGGCCGCGTCATAGGCCGCGGTGGACTGCATCGAGGTCGGATGTTCCGCCCACTGAATGTTCAGTTTCTCGCGGCCCTTGCGCGCCGCCCACCAGCTGTCAGCCACCACCGCCACGCCAGGCAGGAGGCCGTTCAGCTCGGTCCCGCCGTCGACGATGAAGGCCTTGCGCACGCCCTTGACCGCCATGGCGGCGGCCAGGTCGGCGCTCTTCACCTTGGCCCCGAACACCGGCGCCTTTTCGAAGGTGGCGTACAGCATCCCCGGAACCTGGACGTCGATGCCGAACAGCGGCTTGCCGGTGACGATGGCCGGGGTGTCCACCTGGGCGTGGGGCTTGCCGATGATCTTGTAGGTCTTCGGATCCTTCAGCTTCAGGGTCTTGGGATCCGGCGCCGGCAGGGTGGCGGCCTTGGCGGCCAGGGCCCCGTAGCTCGCCTTGCGGCCCGAGGCCTTGTGGAACACCACGCCCGAGGCCGTCGTGCAGGTGGCGGGATCAACCCCCCAGTCCTTGGCGGCGGCGGTGATCAGCATGGCCCGGCCCGCCGCGCCCACCTGGCGCAACTGGTCGAAGTGCAGGGGCGTGGCCGCGCTGCCCCCGGCGAACTGGCGGCCATAGGTGGCCGGATCGCCGTCCGCCTGGACCGTCCGGACCTGGGCCCAGTCCACGTCCAGCTCCTCGGCGATCATCATCGGCAGGGAGGTCTTCACCCCCTGGCCGATCTCCGGGTTCTTGGAGACGATGCTGACCACGCCGTCCGGGGCGATGGTCACATAGGCGTTGATCTTGGCGCCGGCCTGGCCTTCAGCGCCGGCCTTGCCGGCCAGGCTGAAGGACAGCATCAGCCCGCCCGCGGCGGCGCTGACTTTCAGGAAGTCCCGGCGCGAGGCGCCCGTGGTGAAGCCGTCAGCCATGATCACGCCCCCGCCTTCTGACCAGACGCCAGTTTGATGGCCGCCCGGATGCGGGTGTAGGTGGCGCAGCGACAGATGTTGCCGCTCATGGCCGCGTCGATGTCGGCGTCGCTGGGCTTGGGCGTCTGGGACAACAGCGCCGTGGCGCTCATGATCTGTCCGGGCTGGCAGTAGCCGCACTGGGCCACGTCCAGTTCGGACCAGGCCGCCTGCACCTTCTTGCCGACGGCGGTGGAACCGATCGCCTCGATGGTCACCACCTTGCCGGCGCCCACCGCCTCGACGGGCAGGGAGCAGGAGCGGACCGGCTGACCGTCCACATGCACGGTGCAGGCGCCGCACTGGCCGATCCCGCAACCATACTTGGGACCCAGAATGCCCAGGCCGTCACGCAGGGCCCACAGCAGGGGCGTGCCCTCTTCGACATCGACCTCACGGACACGTCCGTCCACGTGGATCTTGTAGCTCATGCGGCGTTCTCCCCAGTGCGCAGGAGCAATCTAGGGTGCCGCTTGGCCTCTATCCAGAGACCGGGATCACGCCGGTGACGATTCCACCGGCCAGAAGCACGATTGTCAGGGCCACCGCCCAGGGCAGGGTGAACTTCTGGTGCTGGGCCAGCTCCACCCGGCACAGGCCGACCAGCAGGTAGGTGGATGGCACCAGGGGCGAGAGCAGGTGCACGGCCTGGCTGGTCAGGGCGGCGCGGGCCATCTCCACCGGCTCCACCCCATAATGTCCCGCAGCCTCGGACAGCACCGGCAGGACGCCGAAGAAGAAGGCGTCGTTGGAGATAAAGAAGGTGAAGGGCATCGAGAGCAGGGCCGTCACCGGCGCCATATAGGGCCCGAGCGCCGGCGGGATCGCGCCCACCACGCTGTCGGCCAGGGCCTCTGTCATGTGGGTCCCGTTCAGGATGCCGGTGAAGATCCCGGCGGCGAAGATCAGGCTGATCACCGGCAGGATATTGGGGGCGTGCGCGGCGATCCGCGCCTTCTGGGCGTCCACGGACGGATAGTTGATCAACAGGGCGATGGCGGTCGCCAGGATGAACAGGGCCGGGATCGGCAACAGGCCCAGCACCAGGCAGGTGAGCAGGCCGAGGGTCAGGGCCAGGTTCACCAGGATCAGCTTCGGCCGCTCGATCAGGTCATTGCCGCGGGTCAGCTCGATCGCCAGGACCTCCTCGTCGGGCACGTGCAGCCGCCCGTCGCCGGACAGGCGCTCCAGTCGCCGGCGCTCGCCCCGCCCAAGCAGCCAGGCCACGCCCACAATGAACAGCCCGCTCAAGGCCATGGCCGGGGCCATGGAGGCGAAGACCTGGCCGGCGTCCAGGTTGAGCGCGCTCGCCGCCCGCGCGGTCGGCCCGCCCCAGGGGGTGATATTGGTGACACCGCAAGCCAGCATCAGCAGGCAGGCGAGGATCAAGGGGTTCAGCCCCATACGCCGATAGAGCGGCAGCATGGCGGTGCAGCAGATCAGGTAGGTGGTCGAGCCGTCCCCATCCAGCGACACCGCCAGCGCCAGGATCGCTGACCCCACCGTGATCCTGACCGGATCACCGTCGGCCAGCCGCACCACCTGGCGCACCAGGGGATCGAACAGTCCCGCATCGGTCATCAGCCCGAAATAGAGGATGGCGAAGGCCAACATCACGCCGGTAGGCGCCAGCGCCTTGATGCCATCCAGCATCATCGGCCCGAGATCGAGGCCGTGCCCCGCCATCACCCCGAACACCACCGGAGTCAGGCTGAGCGCCACCAGGGCCGAAACCCGCCCGCTCATGATCAACGCCATGAAGGTCGCCACCATGGCGAAGGCGAGCAGTGCGAGCATGGATGACGTCCCCCGAGGCCAGGGACTGTGGCCGCGCCACCGCTGAGGAGCAACCCCCTCTCCCCGCAGGCGGGGACCGTCGCAAAACGCCGCCCCACCAGGACGTCATGGCCGGGCTTGTCCCGGCCACCCATACGCGCCTGAGGCTCAGGCTTGGGCGCGGTGGCGCCAACGCGTTCTATCCGCCGCCACGGAGTTCATGGGTGGCCGGGACAAGCCCGGCCATGACGGCACAGGTTGAACGTCGCCCTATTTCGCAACGCCCCCAATCGGGGGAGAGGGAACCGGGCTACGGCAGCACCACCACCGCGTCGGACAGTTCGTTCGGGTTGTCGCTGGCGTCGGCCGGGAAGTGTTCGGCCAGGATGTCGCCGCAGCGGGCGATCGCGTTCTCGAAGCCCTCGGCGGGCTTGCGCGCCTTCACACCGGCCACCAGCAGGCCCATGGCCTCGTCCCAGGCCTTGGGCGCGACCTTGGCGGCGATGCCCTCGTCGGCGATCAGCTCGGCCATGCGCTCCTTGGCCGAGACATAGATCAGCACCCCGGTCCGCTCACGCGTGGCGGCCAGGTTCTTGGCCAGGAACTGTTCCCGCGCCCGCTGGCGGACACGCTCGCGCTTCAGGCCGCGCGGGGTCAGAACCCGGCGTAGCGGGCCGAAGGAGATCAGCACCGCCACGGCCACGAACAGGGCGCCCTGTAGGAGGATCGCCCCGCCCAGGGCCGCGCGCGCCGCAGCCTCCGCTGTGGCGGCGATCTGGCCGGCGGTCCAGCCATCGGCGAACACATCGGGCACGGTCACATGGATCCCGGCCAGCAGCAGCACGGCCGGCGCGGTCAGGGCCGCCACCGCCGCCCAGGCCAGCGGCACCTCGCGGTAGTCCGAGGATTCGCCGGCGATCACGCAGTAGATCTCACCCCGGGTCTTGAGTTCGGCCGCGGCCACAGCCGCCGCCACCCGCGCCCGGTCCTGGTCGTTCAGCATCTCACCACCCTCCCGACGAGCCGCCGCCCCCGAAGGAGCCGCCCCCGCCGCCGAATCCACCGCCGCCGCCACCCCAGCCGCCGCCACCGCCCCAGCCGTCACGGTCACGCCCGCCGCCGCCGTTCAGGAGGATGAAGGGCAGCCACCACAGGCTGCTGCCGCCGCCCCGCAGGACCGCGCTGAGCAGCCACAGGACGATGAAGATGATCACGATGGCCGGAAGGTGCACCCCGTCCGTGCGCACCTTGTCTTCCCGCGGCGGGGCCTGGGCTATGGCCTTGGCCTGGTCCTCGGGCAGAGACAGCTGGGCGACGATCGCCTCTGTCCCGTCGACGATCCCCTGTTCCATGTCACCGGCCCGGAACTGGGGCAGGATCTTGGACTGGATGATGGTGCTGGACAGGGCGTCGGTCAGGATGGGCTCAAGACCATAGCCGACCTCGATCCGCACCTTGCGCTCGTTGGGCGCGATGATCAGCAGGACCCCGTCGTTCTGGGCCTTGGAGCCAATGCCCCAGGCCCGGCCGAGCTGGTAGCCGTAATCCTCGATCTCATAACCCTGCAGGCTGGGCACCGTGGCGACCACCAGCTGGTGGCCGGTCTGGGTCTCCAGCTGGGCCAGCTCGTCGGTGAGCTTTACCTGCGTGTCGCGAGACAGCAGGTTGGCGTCGTCCACCACCCGACCGGTGAGGGCGGGGAAGGTCGGCGCGGCCAGGGCCGGCGCCGCGGTGAGCAGGAGAAGCAGCGCCGCGAGGAGTCCCCGCGGCGCCTTCAGGGCGTTCACTACTGGGCCTTCGGAGCCGGAGCGGTCGGCGAGAAGCTGACGCTCGGGGCGGACTGGGCCGCGGCCGAGGCCTCGAACATCTGCATCGGCTTGGAATCCTTATGGAACGCAGCCCAGAACGAGTTCGGGATGGTCTTGAATTCCAGATTGTAGTCGCGGACCGCCTCGTTGTAGTCGCGCCGCGCGATGGCGATGCGGTTCTCGGTGCCTTCCAGCTGCGACTGCAGGGCCATGAAGTTCTGGTTCGACTTCAGATCCGGATAGTTCTCCTGGATCATCATCAGGCGGCCGAGCACGCCGGACAGCTTGTCCTGGGCGGCGGCGTACTGCTGGAACTTGGCCGGATCGGTCAGGGTCGAGGCGTCAACCTTGACCTGGGTCGCAGACGCGCGGGCCTCGGCGACCTCGACCAGCACGCTCTTTTCCTGGGCCGCATAGCCCTTCACGGTCTCGACCAGGTTGGGGATCAGGTCGCTGCGGCGCTGATACTGGTTCTGCACCTCGGCCCACTGGGCCTTGGCGGTCTCTTCCTTGGTCGGAATGTTGTTGATCCCGCAGCCGGCCACCAGAACCGGGGCCAGCACGATCAGGGCGGCGCGCGCCAGACGTTTGCGAAGGGTCGACAAGATGGGGGCTCCTTTGAGCTCGGGCCAGACAGATCGCCGGCGGCGAATATTTGGCCCCTCCTCCAGCCGCGCGCAACGGGTCGGGCGATGAAGCTTCAGTAATGGGGCCTCAGACGTAGCGCCCGGTGGCGAGGTCGTGCTCCCCGCGCTCGTGGACAATGTTGGCCCGGCCGACCAGCAAATCGTCCACCTCCCCGATCCGGGCCACATCCTTACCCGCATAGGGCAGCGAATGCAGAACGTAGCGCATGGCGTTCAGCCGAGCCCGTTTCTTGTCGTCCGACTTCACGACGATCCAGGGCGAGTCCGCCGTGTCGGTGTGAAAGAACATCGCCTCCTTGGCGCGGGTGTAGTCGTCCCACTTGTCGAGGGAGGCCAGGTCCACCGGCGACAGCTTCCACTGCTTCAGGGGGTGCACCTGGCGCTCCTTGAACCGCCGGCGCTGTTCCTCGCGGCTGACCGAGAACCAGAACTTGATCACATGGATGCCGCTGCGCACCAGGTTGCGCTCGAACTCCGGCGTCTGGCGCAGGAACTCCTCGTATTCGGCCTGGGTGCAGAAGCCCATGGCCCGCTCGACCCCGGCGCGATTGTACCAGGAGCGGTCGAACAGCACGAGTTCGCCCGCCGTCGGCAGGTGCTGCACATAGCGCTGGAAGTACCACTGGCCGCGCTCCACCTCGCTGGGCTTTTCCAGGGCGACGACCCGGGCGCCGCGGGGGTTCAGGTGCTCCATGAACCGCTTGATCGCCCCGCCCTTGCCGGCGGCGTCGCGGCCCTCGAACAGGATGACCACGCGCTGGCGCGACTCCTTCACCCAGGCCTGCAGCTTCAAGAGCTCGGTCTGCAGGATGAACTTCTGCTCCTCGTAGTCCCGGCGCAGCATCTTGTATTTGTAGGGGTAGCCGCCGCGTCGCCAGTCGGGCGCCAGGTCATCGCGAGTATGACGCAGCCCCTTGAGCTTCACCGGCGCGTCCAGCGCCTCAAGCATGCGCGCCGCGTCGTCCGGCGCGTCGCCGTCGAGGATCGCCTGAACCCCGCCCGGCGCGCCGCCGCTGATCTCGCGCAGGGCGGCCAGCTCCGCCTCCTGGGCCGCGCTCACCGCCTCGCCCACCGTGAAGCGGGCCACCTCATCGGGCGTCAGCCGCGGGGCCGTGTCACCGTCCGCGACCAGGGGCGACGGCTTCGGGGCGGAGGTGCGGGCGGTCATGCGCTGGGGGCTCCTGGGGAAGGGGGAGCCCCACTGTTTCCCGCCCCCCGCCGGGCGCCTTGATGGGGGTCAATTCCCCCGCAGTTTGGCGGTCGCGTCCCGCACCGGCTTGAACTCCGAGCCCGGATTCCATTGAGGCCAGGCGGGGCTGGTGGCCAGGTCCTTGCCCATCACATAGATCAGGTCGACGTCCTGGGCCGCGCCGGTCAGGTCCCAGTCGGGACGCCAGTCGTCACAGGCCTTGTGGTAGCAGTCGGCGGTGAACTGGGTGACCCAGGCGTCGCCGGCCGCGCGGCCGCCCTTCACCAGGTCCGGCCCGCCGCCCAAGCCCATCAGCAGCATCACCGGCACGCCAGACTTGGCCATGGGGAAGTGGTCGGCGCGATAGAACAGGCCCCGCTCCGGATGGGCGTCGGGCGTCACCGTCCGGCCTTGCGCCGCCGCCGCGGCCTTCAGCCGATCATCCAGCTGGTTCTGGCCGTAGCCGATCAGCACCACGTCCTTGGAGGCGCCGGCGGTCTGCAGGGTGTCCATGGTGAAGTTGGCCGCCATCTTCGGGAACGCGACGGTGGGATGCAGGCCATAGTATTCCGAGCCCAGCAGGCCGCGCTCCTCGGCCGTCCAGGCGGCATAGACCGTGGTGCGGCCGGTGGGGCCCATCGCCTTGAAGGCCCGCGCCAGTTCGATCACCCCGGCGATCCCGGTGCCGTCGTCGGCCGCGCCCTTACGATAGACCGGCCGCCCATCCTGGCCCGCAGGTGCGGGGCCATAGGCGTCCCAGTGGGCGGAGAACATCACGCTCTCGTCCGGATGGGTCTTGCCGGTCAGCTTGCCGATCACGTTGTGGCTCATCACCTGCTCGTGGCGCAGGCCCAGGTCGGCGGAGAAGGTCGTGTCCTTCAGGACAACCGGCTTGAAATCGGCGCGGCGGGCGGCGGCCTTCTGAGCCTCGAAGTCCAGCCCCGCCTTGGCGAACAGGTCGACGCCGGCCTCGCGGCTGATCCAGGCCTCGAGCTGCGGCTTGGCCTTGGCCGGGTCGGCGCGCACGACATCGAAACCCTCACCCGCCGGCGCGGTCACCGTGGACCAGCCATAGCCGGCGCCCGGCGCCTCGTGGACGATCAGCACGCCCAGCGCGCCGTGCTTCACGGCTTCCTCGTACTTGTAGGTCCAGCGGCCGTAATAGGTCATGGCCTGGCCGCCGAACTTGCCCGCCACCGCCTCATCCGGCTTGGCCTCGAAGTCCGGATCGTTGATCAGCACCACGGCGATCTTGCCGGTGAGGTCGACGCCCTTGAAGTCGTCCCAGCCGCGCTCCGGCGCGCTCACCCCGTAGCCGACGAAGACCAGGGGCGCGTCCTTGACGGTGATGCGGTCCTTGGGCTGCAGAACAAAGGCGTAGATGTCCTTGCCCTCGGCCAGCGGCCGCGGCGTCCCGCCCAGCGAGAAGCCATAGGTCGCCCCCGGCAGCACCTGGGTGCGCAAGAGCGGCACCTTCTGCAGATAGGTCCCGTCCTCGCCCGCCGGCTCCAGGCCGAGCGCCTTGTACTGAGCCACCAGCCACTCGAGGGTCTTGGCCTCGCCGACGCCGCCCGGCGCCCGGCCCTCGAATTCATCCGAGGCCAGCACCTTGATCATGGCGTCCATCCGGGCCGGATCGGCGATGGACGGGGCGGCGGCCTGGGCGATCGGCGCGGCGCAGGCGCCAGCGATCAGGGCGAGGGCGAAGAGACGCATGGGGGAACTCCGTTGTTCCCCCATTGCTAGGCCCTCGCCCGGATAGGCTCAACCCGCGGCCAGTTCCTCTTCCACCTGACCCAGGCGGTCCTTGCCGAAGAACATCTCGTCACCGACGAAGAAGGTGGGGATGCCGAATACCCCCCGCTCCACGGCGCGCTCCGTGTTGGCCACCAGCTCTGCCTTCACCTCCGGGTCCTGGGTCGCCTCCAGGATCGCCTTGGCGTCCAGGCCCGCGGCGGCCAGCGCGCCGGCGGCCACCTCGGGATCGTCCATCTTCAGGCCGTCTTCCCACATGGCCTTCAGCACCGCCTCGCGATAGGCCTCGCCGACGCCCAGCCGGTTCGCGGCGACCTGGCCGCGCATGATCAGCAGGGTGTTGACCGGGAAGTGCGGATTCATGCGGAAGGCGGTCAGGCCGTGCTTCTTCACGAACCGCTGGGTCTCCAGGTTCTCATAGGCCAGCTTGCCCTTCACCGGTCCGAAGGCCTGCATCGGCGACTGATTGTTGGTGGCCTTGAAGATCCCGCCCAGCAGGCAGGGGATCACGTTCACGCTCGCGCCCTGCCGCGCGGCCAGATCCTTGAGCACCTTCCAGCTCAGATAGGCGTTCGGGCTTCCGAAATCGAAGATGAAGTCGACAGTCTTTCCCATGGGGGTCCTCACCAGGTTTCCGACCAGGGCCGCAGGTCGAGTTCATGCGTCCAGGCCGATCGTTGTTGGTTGTGCAGCCAGACATAGTTGGCCGCGATCTCCTCGGGCTTCAGGATCACGTTCCTCGCCAGCAGGTCCTCGACATCCGTGCGGTTCGAACGGGTGAAAACCCCGTCGATGGCGCCGTCCACCACCACGTGGGCGACATGGATGCCCTTGGGGCCCAGCTCGCGGGCGGCGCTCTGGGCCATGACGCGCAGTCCGGCCTTGGCGGCGGCGAAGGCGGAGAAGCCCTCGCGTCCGCGCACGGACGCCGTGGCGCCGGTGATCAGGATCGAGCCGCGGCCCCTCGGCGTCATGACCCGCGCGGCCTCCCGCGCGGCCAGGAAGCCGGCGAAGCAGGCCATCTCCCAGACCTTGGTGAACACCCGGCTGGTGGTCTCGGTCAGCGAGAAGCGCACGTTCGCGCCGATGTTGAAGACCATGATCTCGATGGGGCCGATCTTGGCCTCGATGTCGTCGACGAGGGCGATCATCTCGGCCTCCTCCCGCGCATCGACGCCGCGGGCCTCAGCCCGTCCACCGGCGGCGCGGATATTGGCGGCCAGGGCTTCGAGCTGCTCCAGGTTCCGGGCCCGGCGGGTGACCACCACCGGATGGCCCTCGGCGGCGAAGGCCCGAGCGATGGCGCCGCCCACCCCGTCGCCGGCGCCGATCACCACGCACACGCCCTTGGCGTCACTGGGGGCGTCCTTGGGGGCGTCGCTCATGGCCGATCTCCTTTAGTTTATTTTCTGGACTGACCATGGTATTGAATCTGGACCCAGTCAATCGGAGTCTGGACGCATGAAGTGGGATGACCTGGCGAACGAGCCCTGCTCGGTGGCGCGCACGGTGGCCGTGATCGGCGACCGCTGGACGCTGATGATCCTGCGCGACGTGTTCCTAGGGATCCGGCGGTTCGAGGATTTCCAGGCCCGGCTGGGCATCTCGCGCACCATCACCGCCGAGCGGCTGAAGGCGCTCGTGGACGAGGGCGTGCTGAAGAAGGTCGCCTACCAGGACCGCCCCCTGCGCCACGAGTACCGGCTGACCGACAAAGGCCTCGATCTCTATCCGGTGATCATGGCCATCGTGAACTTCGGCGACCGTCACTATGCGGGCGAGGCCGGCCCGCCCCTGCTCCACCGCCACAAGGCCTGCGGCTGCGACTTCGCCCCCGTCATGACCTGCTCCGAATGCCACGCCCCCGTCGGCGCGCGCGATGTGGAGACGCGGGCGGGGCCGGGGGCGGTCTAGGTCCGCGTCGCGAACTCCGCGTCCCCCGTCTGGGCCACCACCTGGTCATCGAAGCTGGCGTGGGCGCTGGTGTAGAGGTGCGAATAGAGCCCGCCGGTCTGCATCAGCACGTCATGGCTGCCCTGCTCCAGGATCCGGCCCTGCTGCAGCACGATGATCCGGTCGGCGTCGCGGATGGTGGCCAGCCGGTGGGCGATGACCATGCAGGTCCGGCCCGCGAACAGCACCTTCAGCGCCTTCTGGATCGCCTGCTCCGTGAACGAGTCGATGTTGGCCGTGGCCTCGTCGAGGATCAGGATCTGCGGGTCGGCGACCAGGGCGCGGGCGAAGCTGATCAGCTGGCGCTGGCCCATGGAAATGTTGCGTCCGCGCTGGCCGAGCGGGGTGTCATAGCCCTCCGGCAGGCGCAGGATGAAGTCGTGGGCGCTGACCGCCTTGGCCGCCTCGATGATCCGCTCGCGGCTGGCGCCGGAGTTGTAGCGGATGTTGTCCTCAATGGTGCCCGTGAACAGGAACGGCTCCTGCAGCACCATGCCGATGGTGCGGCCCAGGCTGTCCAGGGTCACGTCGCGCACGTCGTGGCCGCCCACCAGCACCTGGCCCTGATCGACCTCATAGAACCGGTGCGCCAAGGCGATGATCGAGGTCTTGCCCGACCCCGTCGGCCCGACCAGCGCCACCACCTCCTTGGGCTTTACCGTGAAGCTGATGTCGTGCAGCACCGGGCGCTTGGGATCGTAGCCGAAGGTCACATTGCGGAACTCCACCGTCGGGGCGGCGTCCTTCAGCACCACGGCGTCCGGCTTGTCGGAGATGGTCACCGGCACGTCCAGCACCTCGAAGATCCGGTGCCCCGCCGCCATGGCCCGCTGCATCACCGTGTACTGCATCGACAGCATGCGCACCGGCTCGAAGAAGCGGTTCACATAGAGGATGAAGGTGACCATCACCCCCACCTCGAGCCGGCCGCCCAACACCGCCTCGCCGCCGACCACGACCACCACTGCCATGGCCAGGCCCGTCAGCACATCGACGGTCGGGACCATGATCTGGGTCATCCAGCTGGCGCCGGCCTGGGCCTTGAAGTTCTCGAAGGCCTTGACCTTGTAGAGGTCGAAATTCATCGCCTCCCGCCGGCTTTCCTGCACGGTGCGCACGCCGTTGATGTTCTCGGCCAGGGCCGAGTTGGCGGTGGACGATGCATCCCGCGCCAGACGGAAGCTTTTCTTGGAATAGGGCAGCCAGACCGCGCGGATGGCGATCAGGGCCGGCAGCACGGCCAGGGTCAGCAGGCCCAGCTTCAGGTCCGTGGCCAGGAGGACGATGGTGATGCCGATCAGGGTCACGAAGTCCCCGATCGCCCCGTTCATGCTCTCCAGGAACTCCTGCAGGGCGTTCACGTCGCCCTGCAGGCGCGACATGATCCGGCCCACATGGGTCTTGTCCATGAACGACAGGGACACGTCCTGGAAGTGGGCGAACATCGCCCGGCGAATGTCGAAGATGACCCGCTGGGCCAGCCGGGCCGACAGCCACTCGCCGATGAAGAACGCCGCCGCATACGCCACGGCGACGCCCGCGAAGATCGCCAGGGTCCGGTCCAGACCCGCCGTGTCATGGGCCACCGCGTGGTCCACCGCCGCGCCGGTCAGCTTGGGGATCATCACCTGGCAGGCCGCCGCCGCCAGCACCGCCAGCTGGGCCGTGAAGATCGCCTTTTTGTGCGGCTTCAGCCAGCCGAAGAACCGGCGGGCCACCCCCACATCGAAGGTCCCGAAGATGTCGTCGCCCTCGGAGCTGCCGAGCGAGGCGCGGGGGGCGCGGCGGGGGGTTTGCTCAGCGCCGCTCATACGCCCACCTCGTCTTCCAGCACGGCCTCGGCGTCGGAGCGGGTCTGCAGCTCGTAGAGGTCGGCATAGGTCCCGCCCAAGGCCAGCAGTTCGGCGTGCGTCCCGCGCTCGGCCACCCGGCCGTTGTCCAGGACGATGATCTGGTCGGCGTGCATCAGCGAGGACAGCCGGTGGGCGATGATCACGGTCGCCTTGGCCTTGGTGGCCTCCGACAGGGCGTCGCGCACCCGCCGCTCGGTCACCGCGTCAATGGCGGCGGTGGAGTCGTCGAAGATCATCACGCCCGGCCCCGGCACCACGCCGCGGGCGATGCTCATCCGCTGGCGCTGACCACCGGACAGGGCCACGCCCCGCTCGCCCACCCGGGTCTCATAGGCCTCGGGCAGGCCGGCGATGTGGTCGTGGATCTGGGCGGTGCGGGCCGCGCCCTCGATCCGCCCCTCCTCGGCCCACGGATCGGCATAGGCGATGTTGTGGCCGATGGATGAGTCGAACAGGAAGGCCTCCTGCTGGACCAGGCCCACATACTCTCGAAGGCTCTCCAGGCTGACCTCGCGGATATCGACCCCGTCGATGGTGATCCGGCCCTCAGTCACGTCGTAGAAGCGCGGGATCAGGTTCGCGAGGCTGGACTTGCCAGACCCCGGCGCGCCGACCACGCCCAAGGTCTGGCCGGGCCGGACCTCGAAGCTGACATCGCTCAGCACCGGCTTGCCGGCGACATAGGCGAAGGCGACATTCTCGAACCGCAGCACGCCTTCGCGGGGCGCCAGCGGACGCGCCTCTTGGGCGTCCGCGATCTCCGGCTTCAGGTCCAGCACCTCGAACAGCCGCGCGCCGGATGAGGTCGCCCGGGCGCCGGCGTTGAAGATCATGGCGATCTGCCGGATCGGGGTCTGCAGCAGGGTCATATAGGTCAGGTAGGCGGTCAGGGTCCCGACGCTCATCGCGCCCGCCGCCACCTTGTGCCCGCCGAACCACAGCACCCCGGCCATGGAGGCGTTGAAGGTCACCTGCATCACCGACACGGCCCTGAAGCGCATGGTGATCCGCTCATAGGAATAGGCCAGCGCCTTCATCGAGGCCTCGTCGAACTTCACCAGCTCGAAGGTCTTGCCCGCAAAGGCCCGCACCACGCGGATCCCCTGGAGGTTCTCCTCCATGGTCAGGGTCAGGGCCGCCATCAGCTCCTGGAACCGCAGCCAGGTGATGCGCAAGAGCACGCCCATCCGGGCGAGCGCCGCGGCCGAGAACGGCACGAAGGCCAGGCCGATCAGGCCGAGCGTCAGGTCGGTGCGCAGCATCTCGAAGGCCGCGAAACCCAGCAGCAGCACCAGGGTCAGGACCGGCATCAGGCCGCCCTGGATGAACACCCGCGCGCCCTCCAGGTCGAGCATGCCGCGGGTGATCAGGTCACCGGAGTGGACCTTGTCGTGGAAGCCGAAGGACAGCCGCTGGAGCTGCTGGAAGTACTGGAGGCGCAGGTCATAGCCGACCCGCTGGCTGACATATTCGCCCAGATAGCCGGACAGCATGGTCATCAGGCCGCGCACGATGGTGGCGGCGATCACAAGGGCCGCGGTGAGCCAAAGCGCCTTGCGGGCGAGATCGGCATGCGCGGCGCCTTGGACCAGCAGGTCATGCGCCTGGTCCACGGCCCGGCCGAGGAGGCGCGGCAAGGCCAGGCTGGCGAGCGCCGAGCCCAAGGAGGTCGCAATGGCCGCGGCCAGCAGCCAGGGATAGTTGAAGGCCAGGCGGACAATCCGCGGGATGACCTTCGGCGCCTGCCGGGCGTCGACCCGGTTCACCTGCGAGACAGGCGCGTCCCCATCCCGTCCCGCAGGGGCGGAATCACTCATCTCAAATTTCCAGCTTCGAGTATGGTGGCGATTGTGCGCCGCCCGGCCGGGACAGGCCAGGGCTGTTTTTGACGCTGCGTTAGAAAGCGCTGGCCGCGCCCACGGTCACCGGCCGCGCCGGGGCCTTGGGACGGGGCCGCAGCCGCTCGCCCTTCAGCCAGATCTTCAAGGCTTCCCAGTGGATCGCCGCCATGACGCCGAGGGTCATCAGCGGATGGGTGAGGAAGGCCTTCCAGAGCGCCGCATCGGTCAGCGCCTGACGCCGGCCGGCGAAGGCCGCCGACAGCACCAGCCCCTCGGCGTCGCGGACCTCGACGGCGACCGAGACGTCCTCGCCGGGCGGCTGGATGCGAAAGCCATAGGCCAGGTCCATGTCCATGAAGGGCGAGACATAGAAGCCCTTGTCGATCCCCTGGCGCAGCACCTCATCGTCGCCGTCCGTCACCGGGATCAGATAGCTGTGCCGCTCGCCGAAGGTGTTGTTGACCTCGTAGAGCAGGGCGGTCAGGGCGCCGTCCTCACCGTGGCAGAAATAGACGCTCAAGGGGTTGAACACCCCGCCCAGGATGCGCGGCATGCAGAGCAGCCACACCGGTCCGCCGGTGGCGATCCCCGCCGCCCGCAAATGGCCCTCGACCTCGGCCTTCAGCCCACCCGCCCCGGACAGGTGGTCGCGCTCAAAGAAGCTGGTCAGAGCGAACCGTTCGGCGCCGAACAGCTTCAGCCGCCCGCCCAACGCCGCGGCCTCGTCCAGGTCGATCAGCAGCATGAAGATGCGATAGCGCAGCCGATGCCGGCGTGGCTTGACCCGCGTGTGGGTCACGATCCCCGGATAGAGGCCGGAGGCGATCCTCACGCCGCCGCCTCCTCCAGGAGGGCGGGGGCCGCGCCCACATGGATGCGGCCCGACTCATTGGCCACCGACCAGGGTCGGCGCACCCCGCCCAAGGCCTCGGCGACGGCCAGGCCCGACTGCAGGGCGTCCTCGTGGAAGCCGTGGCCGAAGTACGAACCGCAGAACCAGGTCCGCTTCACCCCCTGCAGGGACCAAAGCTGGCGCTGGGCGGCGATGGCCTCGGCGTTGAACAGCGGATGCTCGTAGACGTCCGTCCGCACCACCGCCTCGGGCGCAATCTCGCGTGTGGGATTGAGGGTGACAAACAGGTCCGGCGCGTCGGTCAGGCTCTGTAGGCGGTTCATCCAGTAGGTGACACAGCCCTCGCCAGGCGCCGCGCGTGAGCCGATGTGGTTCCAGCTGGTCCAGGCCCGGCGGCGCTTGGGCATCAGGGCCGGGTCGGTGTGCAGGACGGCGTGGTTCAAGGTGTACTGGAAGGCGGACAACAGGCCCCGCTCGGCCGGGGTCGGGTCCTCCAGAAGCTTCAGGGCGTGGTCCCCGTGGGTGGCGATCACCACCTCATCGAACCGCTCGGTCTCGCCGGAAGCATGGCGGACCACGACGCCCTCGGCGTCGCGGCGCACGCCGGCGATCCGCGCGCCGGTTCGGATCTCGCCCGCAAAGCCGGCAACCAGTTCGCGGACATAGTTGCGGCTCCCGCCGGCCACCGTGCGCCACAGCCCCCGGCCGACCACCTGCATCATGCCGTGGTTCTGGAAGAAGCGGATCAGGCCCGCCGCCGGATAGGCGCCGATGTCGGCGAGCGGGGTCGACCAGATGGCCGAGGCCATGGGCAGCAGGTGGTCATCCCGGAAGGCCTGGCCATAGCCCTTGGCCGCCAGATAGTCGTCCAGGCTGGTGAGCGGCCCTTCCAACTCGACCAGGTCCTGGGGCGCCTCGCGATAGAAGCGGGTGACATCGGCCAGCATGCCCAGGAAACGCGGGTTCACCAGGTTGCGCCGCTGAGCGAACAGGGACTGGGAAGAATACTCGAACGCGCCCTCGTCCAGGGTGACGCTGAGCGCCATGTCGGCTGGCAGGGACTTCACCCCCAGGTGCGCCAGCAGGGCCGTGAAGTTCGGATAGTTGTCCTCGTTATAGACGATGAAGCCGGTGTCGACCGGGACCGGCCCCTTCGCGCCCGGCGCCTCCACCGTATTGGCGTGGCCGCCGATACGGCCGTCGGTCTCGAAGACCGTGACCTCGCAGGTCCGGCCCAGCAGCCAGGCGCAGGATAGGCCGGCCACGCCAGCGCCGATGACGGCGACGCGCGGACGCAAGACTTCGTGACGGGTCATGGGGGGCTCCGGTCTCGGCGGGACCGCTCGCCCCGACCGCTGGATTACGCAGAGCCAGGGGTCCCGGATGCATCCCCCCGGCCTGTCGCCGCGTAGTTGCTCTCAGAACCCCGCCGGACGGAGACCGCCCCATGTCCCTCGTCGCCGCCACCCTGACCGCCTTTGAAGGCGCGCCTCTGCCGGACGCCGTGCGTCGCGCCGCCGTCCACCTGCTTGTCTCCGGCGCTCGCCGAAGTCTGGTCGGCGCGCCCGCCAACGCCTCGGCCCAGTTCGCCCGCGAGATGGAGGCCCGCCCCATCGCCGAGCACACCCAGGCCGCCAACGATCAGCACTACGAACTGCCCGCCGCCTTCTTCGAGGCGGTGCTGGGTCCGAACCTGAAATACTCCTGCGGCCTCTATGGCGAGGGCGTCACCAGCCTGGCCGACGCCGAGGAAAAGGCCCTGGCCGAGACCGCCGCCCATGCGGGCCTGGCGGATGGCCAGCAGATCCTGGAGCTCGGCTGCGGCTGGGGATCCCTGTCCCTATGGATGGCCCGGGCCCTGCCGAACGCCCGCATCACCTCGGTGTCCAATTCCGCCAGCCAGGGCGACTACATCAGGGCCAAGGCTGAGGCCCAGGGTCTGACCAACCTGACCGTGCTGACCGCCGACATGAACGACTTCGAGGCGCAAGGCGGCTTCGATCGCATCGTCTCGGTGGAGATGTTCGAGCACATGGCCAACTGGCGCGCCCTGCTGACCAAGGCCCGCGGCTGGCTGAAGCCGGACGGGCGGATGTTCATTCATATCTTCACCCACAAGACCACGCCCTACCGGTTCGACGCCGACGACGAGGTCGACTGGATCGGCAAGTACTTCTTCTCCGGCGGGGTCATGCCCAGCCACGACCTGATCCGCCAGTTCCCGGACCTCTTCGAGGTCGAGGAGTCCTGGCGCTGGTGCGGCGTCCACTACGAGAAGACCGCCCTGGACTGGCTGGCCAACTATGACCGCAACGCCTGGCGGATCCGGCCGGTGCTGGAGGCGGTCTATGGCCGCGACGCGACCCTGTGGGGCCGTCGCTGGCGTCTGTTCTTCCTGGCCACCGCCGGCCTGTTCGGCCACCGTGGCGGCGAGGAATGGGGCGTCAGCCACTATCGCCTGAAGCCGGTCTAGGAGCCACTTATGCTGCGCAACATCATCGCCTGGGTCGCCACCGCCGTCGCCTTTGCCGGCATCGACTTCATCTGGCTGACCAACGCCCAGGGGCTCTATCGCCCGGCCCTCGACGAGGTCCTGTCGCCGACCGTGAACTTCAGCGCGGCCATCGCCTTCTACCTGATCTACATCACCGGGGTGACGGTGATGGCGGTGCTCCCGACCGGGTCCTTGCGCGCCGCGGCCGGCAAGGGGGCGATGCTGGGCTGTTTCGCCTACGCCACCTACGACCTGACCAACCAGGCCACGCTCAAGGTTTGGTACACCCACATCACCGTGGCCGACATCGCCTGGGGAACCTTCCTCACCGCCTCGGCCGCCGCCATTGGCTGGCTGGTGGCGAGCCGGATTCCGAGCCGCTGAGCCCAAGGCGGACGACAGGGGGACGGAGCGCGCAAATCCGATCACGGTTCGGATCGTTCGGGCCGTTGTCGGGGGCCTCCCAGCCTGTCATTACTATCGCCAGGGAAGGACGCGGACGCTCCCGCCGGGCCTATTTCGACCTGGCGCGCGGCCAAAGAAGCCGTCCTCCCTGCGCATAGAAACGCGCCGCCCAAGCGGTCGGCGCCGGGAGGAATTTGATGGAAGATTTGAAGGACCGGGCGAGCCTGGACCAGCGCCTTGAGGCCGCCGCCATGGTGGGGATGACCACCGCGGTCTGGGCCTCCGTCCAGCCCGACAAGGTGGCGATTGTCGATCCCAACGGGCGCAGCAAGACCTTCGCCGAGATCAACGCCGCCGCGAACAAGCTGACCCGACTTTTCCGCGAGCGCGGCCTGAAGGCCGGCGATTCCCTGGCCCTGGTCTGCTCCAATCGCGCCGAGTTCGTCGAGGTCCTGGCCGCGACCCTCCGCGCCGGCATCCGCATCACGCCGGTGAACTGGCACCTCACTCCGGACGAGATCGCTTACATCATCAAGGATTGCGAGGCGAAGATCCTGGTCGGCGAGCAGCGCGTGCACGCCGTCGCCGAGGCCGCCCGCGAGTGCCCGGACCTGGTGCTGAAACTGGCCGTCGGCGGCGACATTCCCGGCTTCGAGAACTACGATCAGCTGCTGGAGCCTATCGACGGCTCGGACATCGACGATCCGGTGCTCGGCAACTCGATGATGTACACCTCGGGCACCACCGGCCGGCCGAAGGGGGTCTATCGCCCCGTCCCCGCCGTCACGCCCCAGGCCATGTACGCCATGCGCGGCTATGACCACGAGACCAGCGTCCAGATGTGCGCCGGCCCGGCCTATCACGCCGCCCCGCTGGCCTTCGACGTGCGCGCCGCCATGGGCGCTGGCGTGCCGCTGATCTTCATCGACAAGTGGGACTCAGAACACGTCCTGCGGACCATCCACGAGCACAAGGTCACCCACCTGCACCTGGTGCCGATCATGTTCCAGCGCCTGCTGGCCCTGCCCGACGCGGTGAAGGCCAAGTACGCGGTCGATCATGTGAAATACATCATCCACGGCGCCGCGCCCTGCCCGCCCGAGGTCAAGCACGCCATGATCGAATGGTTCGGCCCGGTGCTGTCGGAATACTATGCCGGCTCCGAGGGCGGCGCCGGCTTCGCCATCGATTCTCACGAGTGGCTGCGCAAGCCCGGCAGCGTCGGCAAGCGCCCGGCCCTGCTGCAGGTCCGCATCCTTGACGAGAACGGCAATGACCTGCCCAACGGCCAGGCCGGGACCATCTATCACCAGCTGCCCCCCGGCGGCGGCTTCTCCTACTACAAGGACGAGGCCAAGACCCAGGCGAGCCGGGTCGACGGCTTCTTCACCATGGGCGACGTCGGCTACTTCGACGAGGACGACTACCTGTTCCTCACCGGCCGCAACGCCGAGACCATCATCTCCGGCGGGGTGAACATCTACCCGCAGGAAGTCGACAACGAGCTCATCAAGCATGACGCCGTCGCCGACAGCGCCACCGTGGGCGTCCCCCACGACGAGTGGGGCGAACAGGTCAAGGCGGTGATCCTGCTGAAGCCGGGCTACACGCCCTCGGACGCCCTGGCCCAGGAGATCCTGGACTTCGGCCGCGCCACCCTGCCGGCCTTCAAGGTGCCGCGCAGCCTGGACTTCGTCACCGAGCTGCCCCGCTCGGAAGCCGGCAAGATCCAGCGTAACAAGGTCCGCGCCCCCTACTGGGAAGGCCGCACGCGCCAGATCTAAGGCTCAGGCCTCAGCCGTGGGGGTTTTCGAAGATCGCCTCCACGGCCAGGCCGAACACCGCGGCGATCCGATAGGCCAGGTCCAGGGACGGATCGTGCTTCTCGGTCTCCAGGGCGTTGATCGCCTGGCGTGAGACGCCCAGCCGGCGGCCGAGCTCTTCCTGGGTCCAGCCCTGGGCGGTGCGCAGGGTCCGCAGGTGGTTCTTCATCAGCGGCTGGTCCGGATGAGGGGCGAGGCGACGCCGAACATCGCCCAGAACAGCGGATAGATCATCCAGCCGGGCGCGTGCGGCGCATGCGCGTAGCTCTCCAGGAAGCCCCAGGCGCTCAGGATCGCCATGGCCAGGCCCGAGGCGACGATGAAGCGCTTGGCGGTCAGGGCGCGGACGAACTCGTCGGCCTCATTCATCAGGGCGATGGTGGCCCAGATCTGCCCGGCCACGGGGGCGGCGACCGCCAGCCCCATCAGCCAGGCGCCCGGCCCGCGCAGGTCGTCGAAGGCGCCGGCGATGGCGGCGATATTGATCGCCACATAGCCGCTCATGAAGGCGGCGGTGCGAAGCGTGTAGCGGCGGTGCGCCGGGTCCATGGCCATGGGAAGCCCTCCAGAATGTAAGGCAAACCTGACACGGCAGGCATGTCAGGTCAACCTGACATTTGCGTCGCCCTGGCGACCGGCTAGAACCTCTGCAAGGATCACGTTCGATCTTCAGTTCCTTGGGGCCCTATCCGCATGAAACCTCTCGCCTTCGGCGCGGCGCTCGCCGCCACCCTCGCCCTGTCCGCGCCGGCCCTGGCCGCCGGGCCGCTGACCTTTGTCCAGGCCGGCCGCGTGCTGGTCGACCCCGCCAGCGGCAAGGTCGAGACCGCCAAGACCCTGGTGGTCCAGGACGGCAAGGTGGTCCGCGTCGAGGACGGCTATGTGGCCGAGCCGGGCGGAACCGTCGTCGACCTGAAGTCCCGCTTCGTCCTGCCCGGCCTGATCGACAGCCACGTCCACCTGACCAGCGAACAGGGCCCGTCCAGCCGCCTGGACGAGGTCACCCTGTCAGCCTCCGACCAGGCCTTCGCCGGCGCCCGCTACGCCAAGCGCACCCTGATGGCCGGCTTCACCACCGTCGCCGACCTGGGCGGTGAGAACGAGGCTGTCTTCGCCCTGCGCAAGGCCACCGCCAATGGCGACGTCCCCGGCCCGCGGATCATCGCCGCCGGCTCGGCCATCTCGATCCATGGCGGCCATGGCGATGTGAACGGCCTGCGCGAGGACATCATGCATGTCCTGCGCCCCAATTCGGTCTGCTCGGGCGCCGAGGACTGCCGCCGCGCCGTGCGCGAACAGGTCTGGCTGGGCGCGGACGTGATCAAGATCACCGCCACCGGCGGGGTGCTGTCCAACACCGCCGCAGGGCTGGCCCAACAGTTCTCGGACGACGAGTTGGTCGCCATCGTCGATTCGGCCCACCGCATGGGGCGCCGCGTCACCGCCCACGCCCACGGGGTCGACGGCATCAATGCCTTCCTGCGCGCCGGCGGCGATTCCATCGAGCACGGCACCTATCTCGACAAGGACAGCATCGCCCTCTTCAAGAAGAACGGCGCCTATCTGGTCCCGACGCTCGAGGCCGGCGACTTCGTGGCCCGCATCGCCTCTGGCCCGAACAACTTCCTCACCCCCGCCCAGACCGCCAAGGCCCTGGAAGCCGGCCCCAAGATGCTCGACATGGCGCGCCGCGCCCACGAGGCGGGCGTCAAGATCGCGTTCGGCACCGACACCGGCGTCTCCGCCCACGGCCAGAACGCCTATGAGTTCGTGCTGCTGGTCAAGGCCGGCCTGACCCCGCTGGAGGCCGTCCAGGCCGCCACCGTCAACGCCGCCGACCACCTGCAGATCTCGACCCAGGCCGGCTCGCTCACCCCCGGCCACAACGCCGATCTGATCGCCGTCGACGGTGATCCGCTCACCGACGTCTCGGTCCTGCAGAAGGTCGGCTTCGTGATGAAGTCCGGCGTCGTCTACAAGAACTGAGGCTCAAACAGGCGCCCGGCGGAGATCCCTCGCCGGGCGCAGCCTTCTGTCATGACGCCGTAGTCGATCCCCCCTAAGGCGGCGCCGAACCCGACGGGATACGCCTCATGACCACCCTCGACCGCCGCTCTCTCCTGCTCGCCGCCGGCGCCACGGGCCTGTTCCCGGCCATCGCGCGCGCCAAGGCCATCGACGCCCACGTCCGCACCGGCACGATCCGCGACGTCGAGCACGTGGTGATCTTCATGCAGGAGAACCGCAGCTTCGATCACTACTTCGGCACGCTGGCCGGCGTGCGCGGCTTCGGCGACCGCTTCCCGATCCCCGTGCCGGACACCGAGCGCCTGCAAGGCGCCACCGTGTTCGCCCAAACGAATAAGGCCCCCGGCCCGCCGGTCATCGCCCCCTTCCACCTCAACACCCGCCAGAGCTTCGCCCACATGCGGGTCGAGGGCACGCCGCACCTGTGGCCGGATGCGCAGGGCGCCTGGAACGACGGCCGCATGGACCGCTGGCCGGTCACCAAGACCGAGCATTCCATGGGCTACTACAAGGCCGAAGATCTGCCCTTCCAGTTCGCCCTGGCCGACGCCTTCACCCTCTGCGACGCCTATCACTGCTCGATCCAGTCCGGCACCAACCCCAACCGCCTGTTCCTGTGGACCGGGACCAACGACGCCTCGGGCAAGTTCGGCGGCCCGGCCATGGCCAATTCCCATGACCGGTTCGTGGCCCAAGGCGGCCACCCGAACGCCTACACCTGGACCACGTATGTCGAGCGCCTGGAGAAGGCCGGCGTCTCCTGGCGCCTCTACCAGGACATGGCCGACAACTTCACCGACAACCCGCTGGCCGGCTTCAAGGCCTTCCGCGACGCCTTCGACAAGAAACCCGGCTCAGACCCGGCCCTGGCGAACAAGGCCCTGACCACCCGCATGCTCGACGGCCTGCGTGAGGACGTCATGTCGGGCGCCCTGCCCCAGGTCTCCTACATCATCGCCCGGGCCGGCGATTCCGAGCACCCCGGCCCCTCCAGCCCGGCCCAGGGCGCCGCCTTCACCGCCCAGGTGATCGAGGCCCTGACCGCCAATCCGGAGGTCTGGAGCCGCACCGCCCTGTTCGTGATGTTCGACGAGAACGACGGCTTCTTCGACCACGTCCCGCCGCCGGCCCCGCCGTCCAAGGACGCCGCCGGCAAGCCGCTCGGCGCCTCGACCATCGACACCACCGGCGAATATCACCTGGTCGCCAGCACCGCCGACCCGCTGGCCGAGCGGCCGGAGTTCATCGGCCGCGCCTATGGCCTGGGCCCCCGCGTGCCGATGTACGTGATCTCGCCCTGGAGCCGCGGCGGCTTCGTCAATTCGGAGGTCTTCGACCACACCTCGGTGATCCGCTTCCTGGAGGCCCGCTTCGGGGTGGAGGAGCCGAACATCACCCCCTGGCGCCGCGCGGTCTGCGGCGACCTGACCTCGGCCTTCGACTTCCGCACCCCCAACGACGCCCCCTTCGCAGGCGACCTGCCCAAGGTGGCGGACGAGGCGGCGCGGGCCCGCAAGATGGCGACCTACACCCCGCCCACGCCGGTCACCCCGACGGCGCCGGTCCAGGCCGAGGGCGTCCGCCCCTCGCGCCCCCTGCCCTACGCCCTGGACGTCAAGGCGGAGGCCGCCCCAGCCGGCAAGCTCACCCTGACCTTCCTCAACACCGGCAAGGCCGGGGCCGTCTTCCACCTCTATGACCTGAACGCGCTGGCCGCCCCGCCGCGCCGCTACACGGTGGAGGCGGGCAAGCGCCTGACCGAGACGCTTCCGCCCCCCAACACCAACGCCAACGACGGCGCCGGCCACGACCTCTGGATCCTCGGCCCCAACGGCTTCCACCGCCACATCCGCGGCCAAGGCCTGGAAGCCCAGCTCGCGCCCCAGCGCGCGGGCGCCGAAAGCCTCACCCTGACCCTGCGCAACCCCACCAAGGCCGAGCTGACCGTCAAGGTCACCCCCAGAGCCTACGCCCCCGCCCACGAAACCTGGCGCGTCACCCTCGCGCCCGGCGACACCGCCGCCCGCACCTGGCCCCTGAAACCCACCGCCGGCTGGTACGACCTGGCCGTGGAGACGGACGGCGGCTACCTGCGCCGGTTCGCAGGGCATGTGGAGACGGGGCGGGCCAGCCTGTCAGACCCGGCTATGGGGGGACCGGCGCGGATGGTGCGGGGGTAGGTATGGCCGGTTGAGAAATGCTCGAGCCGAGTGGAGCGGTCGAGCGGTAGGCCGCGTGGGTCAGGGGGCGATCAGCGGCTACCTAGGACCAAAAGAGCCGCGTAATTTGAGCACGGCCCCGGAACGAAACACCGGCCTGCATGCCCTCATAGGCGAGGCGTTCGATAACCTCACGCGCAAGTATGGCAAACATCTAGCTCGCGAATGCTAGACATCGCATTGCGACCGAGATCGCGGGAGCTTTACAACCGTCCCGAGCCTCAGCACCGTAGCGTGGATTCTGCAGGGCCCAGCTGTGCCAACTCTTACACCCAACATCGAAAATCGGGTCCGGAAGCTACCCAAGCCTTCCAACGCCACGCAGGGCTTACAGCCCCTTTTTGAGGCGGTGAGCAACGCTATGTTCGCGATCGAGGATCGCCTTGGTGGCAAGGCGTCTGGGGGGCGGATCGATATTCGGGTCACTAACCGTTCCGACCCGGAACGGATCGAAGTGGTTGTAAGCGACAGTGGGATTGGGCTGGATTCCAAGCGCTACGACGCCTTTTGCGAGATCGATACCGACTTCAAGCGGTCCCGCGGCGGCAAGGGCGTCGGCCGACTCTTCTGGCTTGATGCGTTCTCGACCATTCGAGTGGAAAGCACCTACCACCGCGACGGCGCATCGTTGCAACGCGCATTCGACTTCCTGCTCAACAACCGCGAACAGGTCATGCCCCGCTTCGAGGATGTCGAGGCCGCGAGCGCAGACTGCGGCACCACCATCACCTTTAAGGGCCTGCGCACGAAGGAGTACGCGGACACTTTCCCGCGCCGGTCGGATACGTTCCTTCGCTACTTCAGCGCGCATTTCATCGCCGACTTCCTAGTCGGCAGCGGTCCAACCATCTTCATTGATCTGGATGGCGAGCTGACCGAATACCCCAAGGCCGTAGCTGAGCTGACTGTCGGCAATCCACTTGAGACGACATTTGACCATTCGGAATTCGGCACGCTCAAGATTGTGGGCTTCACCTGCCTCGCCGAGGCCAGCACCGGTCTGGAGGGGCGTCATCAGCTTCACCTCCTAGCCAACGACCGCACGGTAGAAACCCGCAAGGTTGATAACCTGCTCGGCGTCGAAAACCTGGAACGGAATGGGCAATCCGACCTCGTCTTCCACGGTTGTGTGTCGGGCGAGTATCTCGATCTTCGCGTAAACGAAGGCCGGACGGCGTTCAATCTGCCGGAACGGACGCTGAAAGACATCAGCCGCGCGTGCATGGAGATCGTCAAGGAACGGCTTCTGCCCGACCAGGTCGCCAAGTTCGTCAAAGATCGCCACCAGAGCTATGTGTCGTTCGTCGAGCGGTATCCCACCTTCGGCTTCGATGCAGACGAATTGCAGCTGAGGCGCGTGCCATTCCACGCGACCAGCGCCGAGGATTTTGCGTCCGGTCTGATCAAGTACCAAATTCGCCGCGAAGAGACCCGGCAGAGCTCCTTGCAGGCGTTGATCGACGCCTTGGACCTCGATCAGGTGCCGATTAATCTAGAGGCAACGGTCGAGAGTGCCGCTAAGGAGATTCAAGCCTCCGAACAGCTCGCACTGGCGCAGCATGTCGTCCGCCGCAAACTGTCCCTCGAACTCCTGGATAGGCTGATCAAGCGTATCCGCGCCCGGGACGGCAAGGAGGACGACTATCATCTTGAGAGTACCCTCCATGCCTTCATCGTCCCGATGCGCGTCAGGGGCGACGACGGGGCCGAATTGAAGAGCCGCGCCCACGATCTGTGGGTCGTCGATGAAAGGCTGGCCTTCACGCGCGCCTTTTCTTCCGACAAGCGTCTGGATGCGATCCTGGCCGAGGGCGGTACGCGCGATCGCCCCGATCTCTTGGTTTGGGATCTGGCATACGGGCTCGGCGTGACGGACGCCGACAATCCTGACTCGGTCGATGTGTCAGAACCTCTCCGCACTGTGATGGTTGTTGAGTTCAAGAAGCCGGGCCGCACGGTCTATGCCAAGGCCGAGGACAACATCGAACAGCAGATCACCAAATACCTGGCGCAGCTAAAAGGCGGAGAAATCGAGAGCTTCGATCGGGCGCGCGTCCGGGTCGCCGACGACTGCATCTTCTACTGCTACGTGGTGGCCGACATCCGCGGCGATCTCGAGCAGCAGCTGTCGAGCTGGGAAACAACGTCGAACGGTCAGGGTCGGATCAGGCAGTTGCGCGGCTTCTACCGCGGGCAAATCGAAGTCATCCAGTGGCAAGACCTCATCAACGATGCCTGGCTGCGCAATCGGGCGACCTTGCACGCCGCCGGTCTAAGCCGAAATCGTCCCACGCCGCTGAAACCCAAGGCAGAGCCGCCGCCATCTGACGACGACGCCGAGGACTGAGCAGTGAACGAAGAACTGCGCGAAATTCCCGACCGCATTCTGAGGATGGCGCTCGCCGCCCTTACGCAAGCCAATATGCATGCCGCCTTCATGGACCCAGAGAGCACGCACTGGCCGCTGATGTCGGTGCTGAACGCTGCTCATGCCGGCGAGCTATTCCTCAAGGCGATCATCGCCACCGAGCACCCGCTACTGATCTTCAAAGACCTGCCCAATCTGGATGTTCCAGGGGCCGACGAGCTCAGTTTGGAAACGCTTCTGATACGGGGGCGCACCCATGAATTCGAGAAGCTGCCACAGGTTCTTTGGGCGACGTCTGGAATCAGGATCCCAAACCCGGACCTCTACGAGCGTCTCCGCCGCGCCCGCAATGCGATCCAGCACTTCTGCCCGCCGCATGAGGGCGATCTAGGCGGCCTTTCACTGGAGTTCATCTACCAGATTATCGACCCGTTGATTTTCGATCGCTTCGGTCTCTACGCCATCGAGTATCACGAGGATCACAGCATCGGGTACGACCACCTCGTGGGCACCCTGCTCCGCCGCGAGCTCCGCTTCACGGTCCCAGAAGACTTTGATCTCACCGAAATCCAAATCCACGACGAGATCCAAAGCGCTGGGGCGTCGTACCGTAAGTGGATTGCGGAGGCTCTGAGGGCGGTCGGTAAGGAGGCGCTGTTGAGGCCTTAGAGGTGGCGGGGCAACAACGTCTTGAGGTCATTCGGCGATCAAAAAGGGCTGCACTATGCGCTCGACGACGGCGCGGAGCTCTTTGTATTTGATCTGGAAAAACTCCCGTCGTCCGCTCAGTCGGTGGGACTTCAAGGCCTCGTGAATCAGGCGCTCGACGGTGAGCGGCTGGGTGACGCGCCAGTCTTCGACCACAAGAAACTGGTCGGGCTGACCGGTGCTCGACGACAGCTCGTTTGCACGATCGTCCGAGGAGCGCGTGGTCATGCCGATCTTGAAGACGTCGCGGGCATGGGCCGCGGATCGCAGGGTGTAGATCCACCCAGCCGGGGCACCGCCAACTCCAAGATCGATGATATCGACCGCAAGATCGCCTTCCCGCTCAAGAATAGGCGATTCCATCCAGGTCAGGTCCTTTGTCACCCACGTTCTGCCGTGCATGACATTGTCGTGCTTGTCGGTGCCAACGGTGTCGGGCTCCAAAGTCTTCCAATAGCCCGATGTCTCTCTTTGCAACCCGCTACGCCTTAGGCGCGCTGCGATCTCTCGGTTCAGGGGCGCGGTGGAGATGGTCAAGACGTCCCGATAGAGAGGGCGGTGGACGCGTTCCAATTCGTTGATCGGGGTGGAAACTCGAAGCGGGACCTTATCGGTGCGCAGCCGCGTGGGGTGACGTTCCACCCTGACATCGTCTGTGGCGGCGTCGAAATAGCCAGGCAGCCCGCAAAGTTGGACGGTCAGTTCGATGACATCGCCATACTGCGCCAACCTCGCGTCGTTCGATGCCTTGTGCTGATCCAAGTTGTCGGGATCAACCAGTCGTATGTCGTCGTAGACGTCGGGGTCATCGTGGGTGGTGAAGAACGCGTCTGCGCGCTCCTGCAGCACATAGGTTGCATGGCGTTTGCGCGTGTGGACGTCGATATGCATCATCACGAGCAACGGTGATCGGGTCGCATCGCCGAAGAACGGCTCGGGTGTCAGGTCTTCGTTCTCGCGATCTTCGAGCAGGAATTCCTTGCCCGGCAAGACGTGGCTAGGGCCGGTGGGATCCGATTTCGACACGTCTGCCGGCTCGCCAAAAGACGCGCAGACCGACAGCATCGCCCCCTGCCTGACGAGCGCCACACCGCCAAAGAGCAGATGGCTCAGTCCCGGAAGCTGGACACCGGATGGGCTGCCCAGCTGGTTAAACTCATAAACCTTGAGCTCATCGAGCCTCGCTAAGCCATCCCAATCCAGTTCGACGCCGGGAGTCGTAAGGTGGTCGAGATACTGCGACAGCGCGAAGGCATGCATCACCTCCGGCAGCAAGACGAACAACATCGCCGTCTCGTCCGGCTCGATGAACGCCTGCATGACATTGAAGGAAAGGGGCTGCTCCGCCCCGTAGGACTTCAATGTTCGATTGTTGTACTCGGCAAGAAAATATCTCAGGTAGTTGTCGACATAGCCGTCGACGCCGTTCGCCCGATAGGCGTTGATCAGGCCCAGGGTCCGGCGGCTTTGTCTCTTGAATTCGGGCGTGTGTCGCACGCGCTCGTATTGCGCTCTGGCCCGCGAATCATCCGGCCGGACCGTGGCGGCAGCCATGAACGTCATTAGGCGGGCCAGACGGGCGCGGGCGTGATCGGAAGGCATGGCCCCCATCAAGTCGAGTGGCTGAGCAGAACTTAAACCTGAACTTAGCATGCGCCTTGAGTCAGGAAACGGTGCCTCACTGGCCGCGCTCTCGTCCATCGCCGAACTTCTGACGTCCTGCCGCCGTCCCGACGGCGCGAAGCTCGCGCGCCAACACAAGGCGTTGGATGTTTGGTCGAGGCAGAGCGTGCCCTCTAAAACCAGCCCGTTCGAAACTCGCCCTAGAGCTCGAACTGCACGAACGGGCCCGCGCTTCCCCTATGCTCAACCCTCCCTATCCGTGAGCGGGCCTTTCGAGGGCCAGCGAGAGCCCATAGCAGACGCCCCGAGCCCCTCTGAAACCTCCCGAAAACAACCGTGTTTGGCCCCTTCGTCCGGCGCATGGCATATGGCGCGCCGTTTCGAACAGGATCACTCTCCCCGCATGCCCATTCCGTTCATCGACCTTCAGGCCCAGCGCGCCCGTCTCGGACAGCCGCTGGAGGACGCTATCCTCAAGGTCGTGCGTTCCGGCGCCTACATCATGGGCCCGGAGATCGCCCAGTTCGAAAAGGCGCTGGGGGAGTTCGGCCAGGCGCCGTTCGTGCTGTCCTGCGGCTCGGGCACCGAGGCGCTGCAGCTGCCGCTGATGGCGTGGGGCGTGGGGCCGGGGGATGCGGTGTTCTGCCCGTCCTTCACCTTCGCGGCCACGGCCGAGGTTATGCCGCTGGTCGGCGCCTCGCCGGTGTTCGTCGACATCCTGGAAGACACCTACAACCTCGACCCCGCCAAGCTGGACGCGGCCATCGAGGCGGTGAAGGCCGAGGGCAAGCTGGTCCCCAAGGCGATCATCGCCGTCGACCTGTTCGGCCAGCCGGCCGCCTATCCGGCCATTTCGCTGGTGGCCAAGAAGCACGGCCTGAAGCTGATCGCCGATAGCGCCCAAGGCTTCGGCTGCACGCTCAACGGCCATCACCCGATCCACTGGGCCGATGTGGCCACCACCAGCTTCTTCCCGGCCAAGCCGCTGGGCTGCTACGGCGACGGCGGGGCGGTCCTGTCCAAGGACGCGGCCTTCCACGACCTCTTGGTGAGCTTGCGGGTGCACGGCCAGGCGGTGAAGGGCGACCTGGAGGGCCGGACCTTCGAGCACGACCCGCGCTATCTGAACATGCGCGTGGGCATGAACAGCCGGATGGACACGATCCAGGCCGCGGTGCTGTTGCAGAAGCTGACCATCTTCGCCGACGAGATCGAGGCCCGGAACCGGGTGGCCGCGCGCTATGCGGCGGGGCTGTCGGACGTGGTGCGCACGCCCACCGTCATCGAGGGCGGGGTCTCGGTCTGGGCCCAGTACACCATCGAGACCGACGACCGCGACGGGCTGATCGCCCACCTGAAGGCCGCCGAGGTGCCGACCGCGGTCTACTACCCGATCCCGATCCACAAGCAGGCGCCCTATGCGGCCTATCCGACGCCGGGCGGCCTGCCGGTGACCGAGGCCAAGGCCGGCAAGGTGATGAGCCTGCCGATGCACCCGTACCTCACCGAGGATCACCAGGATCAGGTGATCGCGGCGATCCGCGGCTATGTGCTGAAGAACGCCTGAGGCGCGCACCTCGTCACCGCAAGACCTGGTCTTGGGTGACCTTGCGCCGCCGAGCCCGGCCAAACCTCAGCTTGGAACCACAAAGGGCACGAAGGGAAGCAAAGGACACAAAGGCGCGCTGCGCGCGCAATCCTATCCTGATGCTCCCTTGTCAGGATCTGGCCCCCTTCGTGTCCTTCGTGCCCTTTGTGCCCTTCGTGTTGAAATAGGGCCTCGCCGCTGGCGAGGCGGCAGGAACAGGCCCACAGAAAGCCTCAACACATTGAATTTAATAAAAAACACCCCGCCGTTTCCAGCGGGGTGCGGAACCACTTCACTAAGCGCCTAAATCTCGGATCACATCCGGTGCAGGGCGCAGAGCTTGTTGCCGTCCGGATCGCGCAGGTAGGCCAGATACATCTTGCCGGTGGCGCCTTCGCGCACGCCCGGCGGATCCTCGCAGGTGGTCCCGCCGGCTTCCAGGCCCGCGGCGTGCCAGGCGTCGGCCTGGGCCGCGTCCTTGCAGGCGAAGCCGATGGTGCCGCCGTTGGCGAAGGTCGCGGGCTCGCCGTTGATCGGCAGCGAGACCGAGAAGACGCCGGTCGGCGTCATGTAGAAGATCCGGTGGCCGTCGACGCGGGCCGGCGGCACGCCCAGCGTGCCCAGCACCTTGTCATAGAAGCCTTTGGCGCGGTCCAGGTCGTTGGTGCCGATCATGATGTGCGAGAACATGCGTTTCCCCTCTATCGGGCCATCCGAATCCGGCCCGTCCGAGCTCTATTCTGCGACGGTGACGCGCACGTCACCAAACGCCTATTTGAACCAGCAGAGCTGTTCGGTGGTCGCCAACAGCAGACCGTCCCGGCTCCAGAGGGTTCCGGCCTGGTCGAAGAAGCCGGCCTCGAACCGGCGGGCGCGGGCCTGGGCCAGGACGAAGTCGCCGCCCACCGCGGCCAGCTCCTGCGGCGTCGCGTGGAAGTACACGGTCATCGAGACGGTGGAGACCGGACGGCGCTCGGCGCTGCGGTAGAAGACGCGTGGCGCGAAGACGTCGGCCAGGGCCGCCAAGAGCGGATAGTCCAGCGGCCGCGCCTGGGCGTCGCGGACCCAGGTGAAGGTCTCGGTGGATCCGCCCTCGGACTGGAAGGGGATCGCGCCCGGCAGATAGCGGCTCTCGAACATGGCGCCGAAGGCCAGGCCTGCGCGCCGCTCCGGGGGGTTAAGGCTCTCCGGCGGCGCGACCTGCGGGAACTCCGCTTCGTGCGCGGTCAGGGTGTCGCGGCGGTGGCCCAGCGTCACCATCGCCATGGCGGCGGAAGCGTCGTTCTGGATCAGCTCCGAGGTCCAGAACTCCATGGACCGTCCCTGGCGCGCCGGACGGGTCATCAGGGCCAGGGGCGCGGTCTCGTCCAGGCCGCCCATCAGGTTGATGGTCATGGCCACGGGCGTGCCGTTGTGGTCGGCCTCGGCCAGCACGGCCTTGAGCAGCAGCGCCGCGGTCCAGCCGCCCCAGGGGCCGATGGCGTTCCAGTAGCGCTTGTCCGCCTGGCTGGCCCAGGCGCGGGGCCCGAGCGGCGACAAGGGGAGCGCGGCGTCGAAGTCCGCGAGGGGCGCTCCGGAAAGGTCGTCCATGGAAAGGGTCTCAGTCACTACACGGGGAGGAAGCTTGGCTGAATGCGTCACGCGGGGCGCCCGCGCAAGCCTGTCGCGGCGTCGCAGCTGAAAAGCGCGGGCGCGGCCAAGGGGGTGGGAGGCCGCGCCCGCATCCGCGGCGCCGGGCTGGGAGGCGGCGCGGAAGGCTGGAACTGGCGTGGGGAGCTCCTAAAAGGAGCCCCCCTTTGGAAACCCGGCCGATAACTCCCCCAAGCTCAGCCGTTCTGGGTCACGCCGAGGCGCGGACCACGGGCGGCTTCCGGCGCCCGATCAGGGACCGGCTCAGCGGAGCCGGCTCATGGTGTCGAAGGCGATCTGGGCGCCGACCAGCTGGGGCGTGGCCCGGACGGTCTCGGTGCGCTTCTCGAAGCCCGCGCCGTTCACCGCCACCCACTTGGCCTGGCCCTTGGGCGGGGCGCCGGTGGTGACGAACTGGGCCTTCACGGTGGAGGTCGGCAGGTGCGTGACCTTGACCGTGAAGCTGACCCCGGTCGGCGAGGTGGCGTCGGGATCCGGCAGCACCTCCATCAGGTACTGGACGCCCTGGCCCATGGCCAAGGTCTCCAGGTACTGGATGTCCAGGCGGTCTTCCTTGGTCTTGCCGGTGGAGACCTTGCGCATCAGGGCCTCGCGGCTGACGATCTTCGCGCCGGCCGAGATCAGGGTCGAGGAGATCGCCGACTCCACGCCGTGCCCGTAGGTCGGGTCGGCGATGGCGTAGCGGCTGTCGGTGGACCGCTCCTGGTACTGACGGCTCTCGGTGGCGACCATGGCGGCCGAGGACCGGCTGCCCGCGCCATAGCGGACGCTCTCGCCCGCCGCCGCGCCGTAACCGCCCACCGCATAGCCGCCGGCGCCCGCCACCGACGCCGCGTCGCTGCGGGCCGCGCCGATGGCCGCCGAGCTCTGCACGTTGTCGTACATCGTCGTGGCGTCCTCGATCAGCTCGCGGTTCCAGAACAACAGGATCGAGGGTCGGCCGGCGGCGGCGTACCACCGGGCGAAGCCGGCGGAGGCCTGGGAGTTGGCCGCGTCAGGCGCGGCGACCGGCGCAGGCGCGTTCACGGCGGGCATGCCGTCGCGATAGGTCACGCCGGGCGCCTCCGGGCGCATCTGGGCCAGGGCCGGACTCGCCGCGGCGAGGGCGACGACAGCGGCGGCGAGGGTGCGGACAGTCGGCATCTGGGCCTCCGTAAGCTTTCCAGTCCGAAAGCGCCCTATTGGGCGCCGCGGACCTCGACGTAGTACTGGGCGGAGTTCAGGCGGGTGGAGCTCTGCTCGAAGGTCACCATGGCCTGGGGCTGGACGAACAGGCGGGTCCAGGACTGGGCCGCGTCGGTCGGGATGCCGGCGGTGTCGTACCAGGAGGCGCGCACCTCGATCGGGATCGCCACGTCGGTCTTGTTGCGGATCTGGACGGTGATCTTCTTGAAGCCGGTGGGGGTCTCCGACAGGTAGGCGCCTTCCACGTCCAGCAGGCTGTCGACCTTGGTCTTGGACAGGTTCTTGTAGCGCGCCAGGGTCGCGTCGATGACCCGCACGGTGTTCAGGGTCGGGCGCACGTCGTTCTGGTTGTCGATGCGCACGCCGCCTTCCGGCGCCGGGGTCTCACAGGCGCTCAGGGCCGCGCCGCCGGCCACGACGGCCAGGGCGATCATCAGGGGCTTGAAGGACTTGGTCATCTTGGGCGTTTCCGTTTCTTGATTGTCAGTGGGCGCGCACGAGGCACAGCTGCTTGCGGTTGGCGTCGACCTCGCAGCGGAAGGGCTTGTCCGCGCCCTCGACCGGCACGCCGGCCTTCAGGAAGCGGGCGGACAGGTCCATCGGCTTGCCGCCCGAGGCGAAGGTGAGCACGTGGATGGTGTCCGGCAGGGAGCTCCAGGTCCGCACGTCGGCCTGGGGCTTGGTCGAGGACGAGACGATCAGCAGCACGCCGGAGAAGGCCCCCACCGCCGCCACCGCCCCGCCATAGTCGCCGCCGGCGCTGAAGGCGCTGCTGCTGGAGGCGAGAGCCACGGAGGTGTCGGCCAGGAACGAGCCCACCCCGCCAGTCGTCGCCTTGAACTGGGCCTTGCCGGCCAGGATCTTGTCGATCTCGCGCCCGCCGCGGGTGGAGGCCTGGTAGTAGAGGTCCTCCATGGGATAGGCCTGGATGGCGGCCGCGCCGCGCATCACCTGCACCTGGTTCTCCAGGATCGGCTTGCCCCGGCGATAGACGAAATAGGAGTGGCTCGCGCCATCCCCCAGCTTGCGGGGCGCCTGGCCGGTCTCGGCCAGGACCAGGGTGTCGTCCTTCTCGCCGAAGCCGCCGAAGTCCGGACGCAGCTTCTTCAGCTGCTCCATCGTCTCCTGCGCCAGGTCGTCGTCGCCGTTCACATGGCTGGCCCAGGCGTCCAGGTAGAGCAGCAGGGCGAAGTCGGAGCGGTTCTGGTCTTCCTCGGCGAAGGCGTCCTGCATCAGGCCGCGACGGAAGGCGGCGCGAGCGTTCTCGTAGTCGGCGTCGTGGAGATAGATCAGGCCCCGATAGAGGAAGGCCATGGCGCGCTCATAGGGCTCGCCTTTGAAGTCCTTGGACCCTTCGTCGTACCA
Source organism: Phenylobacterium conjunctum (assembly GCF_042679085.1). Taxonomy (NCBI): domain Bacteria; kingdom Pseudomonadati; phylum Pseudomonadota; class Alphaproteobacteria; order Caulobacterales; family Caulobacteraceae; genus Phenylobacterium; species Phenylobacterium conjunctum. The sequence goes on from NZ_JBHTLQ010000016.1 coordinate 68,469, forward strand.
GAGCTTGCGGGCCTTGGCCGCCGTCTCGCTGCCGGCGAACACTGCGTCGATCCGCAGGATGGCGTCGTCCAGCGCCGGCTTGGCCGTCGCATAGTCGCCCTTCCAGAAGGCCCGCGCCCCGATCTCCATCTGGTTCAGCACCCGATTGGTCGGCGGGTCCGACGTCAGCCGCTTCTGGAACTCCTCCGGCCCCGCATCATAGGGGACCGGCGCCGGAGGCGGTGGCGGCGCGGCATGGGCGGCGCTGGCGGCGCCGAGAAGCGCCGCCGCGGCGAGGGCGGAAAGCGTCTTCATCCCCGGCCCTAGCGATAGACCACGTCGTCGCGGTTCTCTTTCTTGAACTCGTACAGGTTCGACCAGATGATCTCGCCGTACTCCATGTCGAGCAGCTCGAAGGTGTACTGCGAAAAGCGCGAGGTCACGCCGGTCTTGGTGTCGATGGCGTCGCGGGTGCCGATCCGGCCGACCAGGCGATAGTCCGCCCCGGCCTGGGCGCGGGTGCGGCCCGTGGTGCCGACATCGACCTTGCCCGAGTCCTTCAGGTCGCGTTCTTCCTCAACAGCGGCGGCGTATTCGCGGCCGATGAAGCGCATGCGGCCCTGGGCGGCGCGGATCAGGTTGACCCGGATGCGGTCGGTGATCAGGGCCTTGTCAATGATCTCGGAGCTCTCGTTCCGGAAGTACTTCGGATCGACGATGATCCGCGGCGGGGTCGGCCGGTTCATCAGTTCCGGGACATTGAGCAGGTCGCGCACCATGGCGTCGCTCATGCCGACGATGTCCTGGCTCTCGGTGCCCACGCCCTTCACGCCATCCGGCGAGGTCGTGTCCTTGTAGACGGTGGCCGAGGCCTGGGGCTTCAGCTTCTTGCCGGCGGCCAGGGCCGGATGCGCCGCGCTGACGGCCAGGAGCACGGCGCAGGCCGTGGTGACAGACTTCATAGACATGGAGACGCCCCCTCTGGGGCGGACCCGCTCTCCTCGGGCCCGCTTAAGGATGGCCCCGGCGCAGGCGACAGCCGGCCGGGGCGGATGGTGTTACTGGACGCCAGCCGAGGCGGCCTGAAGGGCCGGCAGGTAGGCGGTCTGGAACTCCGGATAGATCGCGTAGGTCGCGTCCAGGATCTTCTGGTAGTCCGGGTTCGACGAGTAGTTCACGTACATGAACAGGGCCATGTCGTTCAGCGAGTTGAAGCTGAGGTCGGTGGACGAACGAATGAAGGCTTCGCCGCCGATGGCGCTCAGCGCCGCCTGGCGACCCAGGGCTTCGCCGGCCTTCTTGCCCAGGAAGCCGCCCACGAACGGGACCTGCTCCATGGCCTTCTGGCCCGCATAATTGCCGGCCATCGAGCCGATCTGGCCGGCGGCCTTGACCTGCATCGACTTGGTCACCCAGCCGGCGGTGACGCCGTCAGAGGTGAAGGGCGAGGCGTACTTGCCGGTGGTCCCTTCGATCGGGGTCGGAGCCTTCAGGCTGGTCGGCGCGGCGATCTTGGGCGCGCCCCAGGCGGTCAGCATCAGCGCGCTCAGCGCGACGGCGGGAACGAAAATCTTTTTCAATGCAGTGGCCCCCCGGCCGAAAAGAATGGTCAAGCGTCGTGGCCCCGGGGGAGGTTCGTGCGCACGCCGATCGCCGGCTCGGGCCAGCTTGGACGGGGCGCTTGGACGACCCCTGGGGGTGGGTCTCCGTAAGCTTGTCTGTTGTGGCGGGATGTCGCAGCCGACGCATGATGCAAACGGACTATGCGCCCGTCAGGGGCGCGATAGCCGAAAGTGGAAGCCGGTTTCGGCGGCCATCGCGCTCCAACTCTTTTGAAGCCGACCTCAATTGGCCAGGTCCTCGAACACCGCTTCCCAGCAGCGCAGGGCCAGGAGGTGTCCCATACCGGGGAACACCCGGACCTCGGCGGGTAGGTCGCCGGCGAAATCCAGCAAGGCCTGCAGCGGGGCGAACTGGTCCTCCTCGCCGTGCCAGATCCTCAGCGGCGCCGTAAGCCCCGCCAGGGTCATGTTGCGCGCCCGCCGGAACGCGACGATCTCGTCCGCGGCGCCCCGCGGGGTTCTGTCCAGGGCCTCGCCCACATAGGCGGCGACATAGTCCACCGCCTCCGGATGGGCGGCCAGCCAGGCCTGATCGCCCGGCGAGTGCTTGATCGAGTGGCGCATGAAGCGGCTGACCAGGTTGGGCGACAGCCGCAGGCGAAGGATCGCATAGAGGGTCTCGGTGACCCACGGGTGGTCCTCGATCCGGATACGGAACAGGTTGACCGGGTCGAGGGCGCCGCCGCGACGGGCGGGGCGGGGCGGACGCCCGGACAGGATCAGCACCCCACGCGCTTCGTCCCCAAGCCGGATGGCGGTCTGCAGGGCCGAGGGCGCGCCCGACAGCATGCCCACAATCGTCGGCTGGCGCAGGCCGATGCGGCCGCAGAGCTCCACCACGTCCAGGGCGACCGCATCAAAGCTGTAGTCCGGATGCGGGTCTGAACGGCCGAACCCCGGCCGGTCAACGCACACCACCCTCATCCCCAGGCTCAGTGCCTTCTCCTGCGCGCCCGGCGGCAGCAGGGACGAGCCCAGGCCCTCATGGAACATCAGCACGGCCCGACCGTCCGTCGCGCCGTAGTCGCGATAGGTCAGGCGTCGGCCATCGCCGAGGATCAGCTCACGGATCGGCGGCGCGACCGGGCTGAACGACGCCGGCGCGGGCTCCATCATTCCGGCGACCTGAGCCAGTTCCGCCAGGGTTCGGACCAGATCGCTCTGCCGGGTCAGGCCCATCTTGTCGAAGATGGCGCGCAGCTGGTTGCGCACCGTGTTGATGCTGACCGACAGCTCGTCGGCCGCGTCCTTCAGGCTGCGGCCGTCCTTCAGCTTGCGGGCCAGCCGGGACTCGGCCGGGGTCAGGCCGAAGCTCTCGCGCAGGCTCGCCCAAAGGCGACCCGTCTCCTCGGACGGGGGGAAGACCAGGGCCAGGGCGTCATCCGCCACCCCCACAGCCTGCGGCAGGTTGGGGGCCGGGACCAGATAGGCGAAGCAGGGGCCCAGGGCCTCGTCTCGCTCCAGGCGCAGGATCACCTGACTGCCCGGCTGGGTGCGGCTGCGGGCGATGGCTTTGTCGAGGGCGAAGCCGTTCTCCGCCTGGGCGAACACCAGGGCGCCGTCCGGGGCGATCGTCCCCAGCCCGGCCTCGATCACCGCGCGGGCGCCGGCGCTGATCTGGGCCACCTTGCGGCGGGCGGTCAGCACCAGCCAGGCGGGCGTGTCAGGCTGGCGGTCGGCGCGCTCCAGCAGGCGGGCGATCTCCTGGCTCTGGGCCAGGCCGGCGCGCACGGCCGGGGGCGCCTCGTCCATGGGTTCGGCGTCAGCCAGGGCTTCGATCAGTTGATCCCAGCGCTCGGGATCAGCGGCGATCTGATGCATCGCCTCGATGACCAGGGCGATGCTGTCGCCAGCCTCGCCATCCGTACGCTTGGGCATTGGGGGAACACTACGCGGGGGAACAACTGCCCCGACTGTAAACAGGATGTCGATTAAGCCAATGACCCAGTGATTGAAGCGCGCTGGGAAAGCTCGATCCAGTTGCCGTCGGGATCGCGCACCATTGAGATTCGCGCCGTGGTTCCAAGCGTGGTCGGCGGCATGGCCTCGCGCCCGCCGGCCTCCAGGACCCGGGCATGCTCCGCATCGACCTTGAACACCTGGAAGGTGATGTAGCGCCAGCCCTTGCCCTGGAACCCCGCATCCGCCGGCGCCTCTGGGTCTTGCGTAAGGATCAGCAGGGTCTCGCCCGCCCGGAAGGCCCCACCCTCGTCCCGCGGCTCCTCCGCCAGGCCTAGGGCGCGGACGTAGAAGTCCCGGTGAGCCGCCAGGTCGCGGACGCCCAGGCGCACGCCGATCTGGGTGACTCCCTCATGGCCAGGCGGAACCAGGCTGACCCGGTTGCCGTCCGGGTCGACCAGGCTGACCGGCGCGTCCAGGCCGGGCCGGGCGACCAGCAGTTCCAGATAGCCGCTGGGCGGGGTGTCAGGCAGCGGGGCGGCGTGGTGGTTGATCTTCAGGACCGAGCCCAGCGCATCGTGGCGGTGCTGGTCCTGGCCGCGCCGGATCGGCAGCAGATGATCGAAGGGTATGCCCGCTTCGCCCTGCCAGAAGGCCAGCATGGGTTCGAGATCGTTGGTCGACAGGCCGATGTCGACCCTGGGCTTGGCCAGGTCCATGCCGCTTCCTCCCCTAAGGTCAGCGTGTTCAGTTTTCTTGGGCTTGCCCCGCGGCGATGGGCGTGACAAGCCAGAATTCGAACATTTGTTTGATTGATTGGGAGGACGAAGATGAAAGCGGCTGTCTATTACGAGAACGGCGGTCCCGAGGTCCTGAAGTACGAGGACGTCCCAGACCCGCAACTGCATCCCAAGGGCGTGATCATCAAGGTCGAGGCCATCGCCATCGAGGGCGGTGACACCCTGAACCGCTGGCGCGGTCCCCTGATGACCAATCCGCATGTGGTCGGCTACCAGGCCGCCGGCGAGATCATCGCCGTGGGCGAAGAGGTCACCCACCTGAAGGTCGGCCAGAAGGTCGCCACCGTGAACAACTGGGGCAGCCACGCCGCCCTGCGCTCGGTCCCGGCCCGCAACTGCTGGCCCGTGCCGGACGGCTATGACATCGCCAAGGCCGCCGCGATCCCGGTGACCTTCGGCACCGCCCATGACTGCCTGTTCGAGTACGGCCGCATGAAGGCGGGTGAAGTGGTCCTGGTCCAGGCCGGCGCTTCGGGCGTGGGCGTGGCGGCGATCCAGCTGGCCCGCCGGGCCGGCGCCTCGATGATCCTGGCCACCGCCTCGTCGGACGAGCGCCTGGAAAAGCTGAAGCCGCTCGGCCTCACCCATGGGATCAACTACAGCACCCATGATGTGGCCACCGAAGTCATGCGCCTGACCGACAAGAAGGGCGCCAATGTGATCGTCGATTCCGTCGGCGGCCCGACCCTGCAGGGCTCGATCAACAGCCTGGCCTATCGCGGCCGCGTCTCGATGGTCGGCGCCGCCGGCCGCGAGCCGATGGTGGTGGATGTGGGCTCGATGATGGGCGGCAACCGCTCCCTGTCCGGCGTCTTCCTTGGCGCCGAGATCATGACGGATCGCGTGCACGACATGATCCAGGGCCTGATCGATGATGCGGCCAAGGGCGAGCTGGAAGTGGTCATCGACCGCAAGTTCCCGCTGGCCGAGGCCGCCGACGCCCACGCCTATATCGAAAGCCGCGCCGCCGTCGGCCGCGTGGTGCTCGTCCCGTAAGCCATCTGTCACCGGATGCGCCGCGCAAGCGGCGTGTCCGGGACCCAGATGCGCGGACTCCTTCGGAAAGACCTGAGTGTATGGGTCCCGGCCTTCCGCTACGCTCCAGCCGGGATGACAATAAAAAGGGAGGTCACCATGCCCAGGGCCCGCAACGGCGCCGTCGAACTTGAATACGAAGTGTTCGGGGACGCGCCTGAGACGATCCTGCTGATCAATGGCCTGGGCTCGCAGATGACCCGTTGGCCGGAAGCCTTCTGCGGCAAGCTCGTCGCCGCCGGCTATCGCGCCGTCCGGTTCGACAACCGCGACACCGGTCTGTCCACCTGGTTCAAGGCCGGCGACACCTACGCCCTCTCCGACATGGCCGCCGACGCCATCGCCGTGCTCGACGCCATGGGCGCAGGCCGCGCCCATGTGGCCGGGGTGTCCATGGGCGGGATGATCACCCAGGCGGTGGCGATCAATCACCCCGACCGCGTCGCCTCCATCACCTCGATCATGTCGGCCTCCGGCGCGCCAGGCACCCTCACCCCCTCGCCCGAGGCTGGCGCGACCCTGACCGCGACGCCACCCGATCCGAACGCCGACCTCGAAGCCTATCTCGACCACGCGGTCCGCCACGCCGGCATCATCGGCAGCCCCGGCTATCCGTGGCCGGAGGGCGGCCTTCGCGCCCGCGCCCTGGCCGAGTTCCAGCGCGCCTGGAACCCCACCGGCTCTCAGCGCCAGATGCTGGCCATTCGCGGCGACGGCGATCGCACCGAGCGGCTGGGCAAGCTGACCATCCCCGCCGTCGTGCTGCACGGCGCCGATGATCCGCTGGTGCCCCTGGTCGGCGGTCAATCCACCGCCGCGGCCATCCCCGGCGCGGAACTGCGGGTCATCCCCGGCATGGGCCACGACCTGCCGCCCGCTCTGTTCGACATCGTCGCCGACGCCATTCTGGCGGCCGCCGCGCGCGCCCGCTGACCCAAAGCTTACGAGAAGGAAGACCATCATGGGACGTCTGAGCGGCCGCACGGCCATCATCACCGGCGCGGGCTCCGGCATCGGCCGCGCCAGCGCGATCCTGTTCGCCCGCGAAGGCGCCAGCCTGGTCATCGCCGACAAGATGGACACCGTGCACGAGACCGCCCAGATGGTCCGCGACGCCGGCGCCCGCGTGGTCTCAGAGGCCGGCGACGCTGGCGACGAAGGCTTCGTCGAGACCCTGGTCGCCACGGCGGTCAAGGAGTTCGGCGGGCTGGACGTCGCCTGGGCCAACGCCGGCATCTCGGGCGGCTGGACCGGCTTTGACGAACAAGACGCCGCCTTCTGGGCTGAGATCCTGCGTGTGAATCTGATCGGCGCCTTCCTGCTCACCAAGTTCGCCAGCCGGGTGATGATCCCCAAGGGCAAGGGCTCGATCATCCTCACGGCCTCGGTGGCCGGCATCCGCTCCGGCGCCGGCGGCTCGCCCTATTCCGCCTCCAAGGCCGGCGTGGTCAGCCTGGCCCAGACCTCGGCCAACGAGTTCTACGGCACCGGCGTGCGCGTGAACGCCATCGCGCCTGGCCTGATCGAGACCGGCATGACCAAGCCGATCTTCGACGGCGCCCGGGCCCGCGGCAACGAGGACAAGATCGGCCAGCTGAACCCGATGACCCGCTACGGCGTGCCGTCGGAAATCGCCCACGCCGCCCTGTTCCTGGCCTCGGACGATGCGTCCTATGTCAACGGCCAGGTCATCGCGGTCGACGGCGGCCTGTCGAGCTCGCACCCGGTCGTGCGCCGCAAGCGGTGATCTACCTCCTTCGCCACGGTCAGACCGACTACAACGCCGAGGGGCGGCTCCAGGGCCAACTGGAGTCGACCCTGACCGCCCTGGGCGAGGCCCAGGTGCGGGCGATGGCGCAGGTGCTGAAGGCGGAGATCGCGGACGTCTCGGGCTGGCGCATCCTCGCCAGCCCCCTGCGCCGCACCCGCCAGAGCGCGGCGATCGTCTCCGACGTCCTGGGCCTGCCGGTCGAGATCGCTCCGCCCCTGATCGAGGTGGGATGCGGCGCGTGGGAGGGACGCCTCTACGCCGATGTCCGCGCCGAGACCCCTGAGGACTTCAACGCCCGCGACTGGTTCTTCCGCGCCCCGGGCGGCGAACGGTTCGAGGACATGACCGCCCGTATCGATCCCTGGCTGGCCACCTTGCCGCCGGAGCCGGAGCGCCGCCTGATCCTGGTGGCTCACGGCATTTCCGGTGTGATGGTGCGCCGCGCCTATCTGGGGCTGACCCGCGAACAGGCCTTTGAGCTCGACACACCCCAGGACGCCCTGTTCCGGCTGTCGGGCGGGGCCATGACCCGGCTGACCTGTCCGCCGGTGACCGCCCCTTGATCTATCTCGTCCGCCACGGCCAGACCGCCTTCAACGCCGAGGGTCGGCTGCAGGGCCACGTCGATTCCCCGCTCACCGAGCTGGGCCGCGCCCAGGCCGCCCAGGCCGGCGCCGCGCTCAAGCGCCTGACCGGCGGGGGCGAGGGCTGGCGGATCATCTCCAGCCCGCTCGGCCGGGCCCGCGACACCGCCGAGGCGATCCGCGCCGCGCTGGGGACGCCGGACCTCGAGATCGACGCCCGCCTGATCGAACTGAGCTGGGGCGACTGGGACGGCGGCCTGCGCGCCGACCTGAAGGCGCGCCATCCCGAAGCCTTCGGCGAAACCGGCTGGGCCTTCACCGCCCCCATCGGCGAGGCCTACGACGCCGCTCAAGCCCGCCTGCGCGACTGGCTCTCAACCCTGCCCCCGGAGCCCGAGCGCCGGATCATCGCCGTCAGCCACGGCGTCGCCGGCCGCCTGCTACGCGGGGTCTATGCCGGCCTGTCGAAGCCCGAAACCCTGGCCCAACAAGTGCCCCAGGACGCCTGCTTCCGCCTGAGCGGCGGGGCGATCGAACGGTTGGCCTACTAGTCCCGCTGCAGGTGGCGCGCGACGGTGACGACGGCCACGACGCTCAGCGCGCCCAGGGTGAAGGCGCCGATCAGGGCGGCGGCTTCGCGGGGCGAGACGATGGGCTTCTTCACCCACGGGGCGGGCCGGCCATCCAGCACGTCGCCGCGGATCTCATCGGGGAAATCGGTCAAGTTCATCCTCACTCCCAATCGGGCGGGGCCAGTCTAAGCCCCACACCCTGAACAACGCCTTGACCTGGGTCGTGCTGTCTCCCCCTTCAAGACAGCGGTCCAAGCTGGCGTTCGACGACGCCTAGAGTTAGAAGCCCCGTCTGTCCAAAAAAAGCCAGTACGAGCGAACATGGCCGGCCACTCGAAATTCAAGAACATCATGCACCGCAAGGGTCGCGCCGACTCCGTGCGGTCCAAGCTGTTCTCCAAGCTCTCGCGCGAAATCACCGTCGCGGCCAAGACGGGGATGCCCGATCCGGCCATGAACCCGCGCCTGCGCCTGGCGGTGAACAACGCCAAGGCCGAGTCCATGCCCAAGGACAACATCGAGCGGGCGATCAAGAAGGCCATCGGCGGCGACGCCGACACCTATGACGAAATCCGCTACGAGGGCTTCGGTCCGGGCGGCGTCGGCGTGATCGTCGAGGTCCTGACCGACAACCGCAACCGCGCCGCGGCCAATGTCCGCTCGATCTTCTCCAAGCATGGCGGCAACCTGGGCGAAACCGGCTCGGTCTCCTTCATGTGGGACCGCATGGGCGAGATCGTCTATCCGGCCGCCATCGGCTCCGAGGACAAGGTGATGGAAGCGGCCATCGAGGCCGGCGCCGAGGATGTGGAGTCCGACGAGGAGACCCACACCGTCTTCACCGCCTTTGACGCCTTGAACGAGGTGGCGCAGGCCCTGGAGACCGCGCTGGGCGAGGCCAAGAGCACCAAGATCATCTGGAAGCCCAAGGCCCTGACCCCGGTGAGCGGCGATGCGGTGGCCACTCTGATGAAGATGATCGACGCCCTGGAAGACGACGACGACGTCCAGAACGTCTATGGCAACTACGACATCTCCGACGAGGATCTGGAGAAGTACGCGGGCTAAGCGCCTGGGGTCGTACTCAGGGGGTCTGGCAAAGTCCGGCTGCATCCGTTTCCTTCTCCCCTTGTGGGAGAAGGTGTCAGCGAAGCTGACGGATGAGGGGTCGCGCCGCCCTGGCCCGTCATCTCCCAGAACGCCAGACTCGAGAGGCTTGAGAGCCCCCTCATCCGACCCTGCTCCGCAGGGCCACCTTCTCCCGCAAGGGGAGAAGGACGCGTCAGGTCGCTCTGAGGACGCTCAATGGGGTGCGAGCCCAGGCGGTCCGGATTCCAGGGGGCCTAAGTCCCGGGCGGCTTCGGCGCCTTGGCGGCCTCGGCCAGGAGCCAGTGGCGGAAAGCCGCGACGACCGGCTTGTCCGCCCCTTCCGGCGTGATCAGGAAGAACCGCGCGGGATTGGGCGCAAAGCCCAGCGGCGCGGTCAACCGGCCGGCGGCGATGTCGCCGGCGACGTAGATCCACGGCGTCAGGCCGACGCCCAGCCCCGCGGCGGCCGCTTCCAGCACATAGAAGATATGCTCGAACTCCTGCACCTGGGGCGCGGGCGGCAGGCTGACGCCGGAATGGGCTTCCCATTCCGCCCAGGCGGTCTGCCGGGTGCCGGTGGTCAGGCGCGGCACGCCCTCAAGGCCCGTCGGTCCGCCGCCCACCAGATGCGGGGCCAGCACCGGGCCATGGAAGTTGTCCAGGAAGGGCGTCGCCTCGACGCCTAAGGCCGGAACATGCTCGGCGATGCGGATGGCGGCGTCGAACCGCTCCCGGGCGAAGTCCACGGGCGCATAGCTTTCCGTCACCCGCACGCGGGCCTCCGGATGGGCGGCGTGGAAGGCCGGCAGGCGCGGGATCAGCCAGCGGATCGCCAGGGTGCCGACGCAGGACAGGTGCAGCTCGTTGGCCTGGGCCGCCTTCAGGTCCGCCACCGTGCGGGCCAGGCCGTCAAAGGCGGCCCGGGCTGTGGCGGCCAGTCGCTCGCCCTCCGCGGTCAGGCGCAGGCGGTGTCGCGGCCCCTCGGTGAGGGTCAGGCCAAGGGCGGTCTCCAGGCTGCGGATCTGGCGGCTGACGGCGCCATGGGTGACGCAAAGCTCGTCGGCGGCCAAAGTCATCCGGCCGAGCCTGGCGAAGGCCTCGAAGGCGCGCAGGGCGGTCAGGGGCGGCAGGATGCGGCGGTCCATCTCGGACCTCCTGTGACTTCAGCTCACAAGAAAACCACGGTTATATCGTTTGGCGCGCGCGTGCAAATTCGACATCGTCCGCGTGCGCCGGCGGCGACGCCCCGGCTCCAGGACGCCGAAAAGAGCCAAAGCCCCATGACGGATCTCGCCCTCCCGCGCGCGCCTGCGCGCCGGCCCGAACCCGCGCACTTCCGCCCTGCGGCGCCTGTGGAGACGGACCACTGGCCCACCATGTGGGACATGTTCATGGGCGAGACGGCGCGCAATCCGCTGGTCGGCTGGCCGAAGGAGACCTTCGACATCCTCAACCGCAAGAACCGGATCCTGAACCTGACCTATGTGGGGATCAGCGATCCGGAGGGGATCAAGCGGGTCTTCCTGGACAACGCCGCCAACTATCCCAAGCCGGGCCTCGTGCGCCGGATGCTGGCCCCGGCGATCGGCGAGGGCCTGTTCAGCGCCGAGGGTGAACTGTGGCGCGACCAGCGGCGCCTGGCCGCCCCGGTTTTCACGCCGACGGCCCTGTCACAGTTTGAGGCGGTGTTCGCCCGCGTCGCCGAGCGCACGGGAGACCGCTGGGCGCAAGGCGCCGGTGACCCTGTGGACGTGGCCGCCGAAGCCACCCGGACCACGTTTGAGATCATCAATGAGGCCCTGTTCTCCGGCGAGGTGGGCTTAGAGTTCGAGCGCGACGCCGGCGACATCGACGCGGTGATCGCCGCCGCCGCGGAGTACCGGATCGGCGTCCTGTTCGGCGCGCCCTGGCTCGACCAGAGCCGGATCCAGCGGCGCGGCGCGGCGGCGCGCAAGCGGCTGTTGGGCAAGCTGGCCGGCTTCATTGAACAGCGGCAGTCGGCGCGGGGCGAGGCTCAGGACTTCATGACCCGCCTGCTGGACGCCTTCGCCGAGCGCTATGAGCCCAAGGTCGCCGCCAAGCTCGCCCTGGACAACGCCGCCACCTTCTTCGTCGCCGGCCACGAGACCACGGCCAACGGGCTGGCCTGGGCGCTCTACTTGCTCAGCCGCGACCGCCAGGCCCAGGCCTGGGCGCGGGAAGAGTCGGCCGCCGCCTGGGCCTCGTCATCCAATCCCGCCGAGGTGCTGGAGAAGCTCCCCTACCTGCGCATGGTCTGGGAGGAGACGCTTAGGCTCTATCCCCCGGTGCCGCGCATCGACCGTGAGGCCCTGGCCGACGACGAGGTCTGCGGCATTCCGGTGAAGAAGGGCGAAATGATCAGCGTCTGGCCCTGGGTGGTGCACCGCCACCGCAAGCTCTGGGATCGCCCGGAGCTGTTCAATCCCGAGAACTTCGATCCCGAGGCCAAGGCGGGCCGCCACCGCTTCCAGTACATCCCGTTCGGCGCGGGCCCGCGCATCTGCATCGGCATGGCCTTCGCTAACGCCGAGGCCCTGATCGTGCTCTCCCACTGGCTGTCGCGGTTCAGCTTCCGCCCCGTGGTCGGCCACGAGGTCTTCCCCTACGCCCACGCCACCCTGAAGCCGCTGGGGGGCCTGCCGTTGATCGTAGAGCGGGCCTAGCGAGGCCTGATCAGGCGAGCTTCACCGGGTCGACCGCGGTGTTCAGGGGGTAGTGCGCGCCCAACAGGTAGACGCCGTCCACGGACAGCTTGGTCGGGATGCCGTCCGGACCGGCGGCGGCCAGGTCGAGCTTGACCACCTCGATGCGGAAATTGCGCTTGGGGCTGTCGGCCACCGTGAGCGTCGCGCCGGCCTCGGTGACCTCCAGGATCGGGTCGGCCAGGAAGACCTTCAGCATCCCGCCGTGGCTGTCGAACTTGACCTCGCCTTGGAACACGCCACGGCCCGTGAGCGCGCCGTCGGCGGCCAGCTCCAGGGTGCTCTCGGCCGTCGCGGGAAAGATGAAGGCGCCGTCGGCGTCGCGGGTCGCGCCCTCGGCGGCCTCTGTCACCCCGCCGGTCATCTCCACATAGCCGCGAAAGCTCTGCTTCACGCCCCAGGTCAGGCTGGTCACCCGCGCCATCTCGTCTCCCCCACGCTCCAGGGCTCGCAACAAGCCAGCCCACGCCGGGAATGGCTAGAGGTAATCGGCTGGACGCCGCCGGCAAGCGGGCCTTCAATGGGGCCATGTGCAACGAATTCGCCCGCACCAAGTCCCTGGACGAGCTGATCGCCGAGTTCGGGGCCTTCTCCCCGCCGCCGGCCTTCGAATGGGAGGGCGGCGCCACCCCCAATGACCTGGACGGCAAGGCCAGCATCCGTATCCGCGACACCGCCGCGGTGGTCCGCTGGACGGGCGAGCGGCTGGTCGGGTCCATGACCACCTGGGCCTGGCCGGGGCCGAAGGGGCCACCGGTGTTCAACTTCCGCTCCGATGGCCGGGACTTCTCCCGGTCGGACCGGGTGCTCGTCCCGGCGACCGGCTTCTATGAGTACACGACGCCTGCGCTGCCCAAGGTGAAGCTGAAGGACCAGCATCTGTTCACGCGCGCCGACGGCGGCTGGTTCTGGATCGCCGCGGTGGTCCAGCAAGGCTGCTTCAGCCTGCTGACCGCCCCGCCCCAGAGCGACGTCGCCCCCTATCACGACCGCCAGATCATCACCTTCGGCCCCCAGGCGGGCCATGACTGGCTGCGCGGACCAGGCTCAGCGCCGCTTTCCGCCGAAGCCGCCGGAACCTTCAAGGTCGAGACCCTGCGCCGAGACGGGATGATGCTGGGCCAGGACCTGTTCGGCTAGCCGGGGTCCCAGATCACGGGGCGGGCACGCGAACCTCGACGCCTCCGCCTTCGAGGCGGGCGACGACTTCTGCAACAGCACAGGTTAGGCCGGCCCTTTGAGGCCCGGCATCTGAGCCTTCGCGGCAATCCTGGCCTCAAGCCAAGCGCTCGCCCTTGCGATGGCCTCCAAGGATTTGGGCGGCGCCAGCCTGGGCGCCGGGGTCCTTAGAACCTCTCGAGCGGCCTCAAGGTCCCCTAAGCGATAGAAGCATATCATGTACGTAATGAGCCACGTCGGGTTGAAAGCTCGGTAGGTCGGCGGATCTGTCCGGGCTCGCCAAGGGGCGACGACCTGTTCCGGGGTCTGAAAGGTCTCGAACCAGGGCAGGCCGAATGTGAGCAGCTTGTCGACCAAGTCCTGAGCCCCGTTGGGGGTGTCCTGCATCCAGAAACCCTGGCGCCCGTTCACGAGCACGCCCAGGTCTTCATCGAGATATCCGCCCCAGGCAAGGTCATCGGGAAGGTGAAAGATTGACCGGTAGACGCGCTGCGTCTCGAGGTCCTTCATCGAGAGTGTAACATGGACGCCTCCAAGCCAGCTCGAGTACCGATTCACACACTCCCACCGATCCCCACGAATGCGGATCCAGTCATCTGCATCTCTGTCGAACCCAAGTGGCTTGAGGGCCTTATCGATGACACGAGCGTAGTTGATGCGCGTCATAGAAAATTCTTGGGCTGATAGTACAGGGTTCGGACCTTAACTCCGCCCTGCGCCTGATACTGTTTGACTTGGCGGGCCGCCGCCGCCCGGCCAGAGGGCGTATTAGGCTTGATCTCAATGTACTTGATCTTCGGCGGCTGCGCCTGGCCCGTCACCCGTTGAGGGGGTTTGATATCTGGCCGAAGCCTGCTCCCCTCGAGCGTCTGCTCCACCTCCCAGCCCTTCGCCTTCGCCATGTCCCTGTAGGTGTCGTGCGCCCTTCGTCCGGCGCGGGTGGCCCAGTTGTCTCCAACGCGGAGGTGCGGCATCCGCTCGGTGAGAACATGCGGGCCGGAATTAAGCGGGATGGGCGCATAGCGCGCCGCCAGGGTCCCCACGCCTTCGGCCAACAGGACCGCGCCCGCGGGCGCCAGGGCCGGAATGGACAACCACCAGTTCTCGTCAGAACTCTTGCGGCGCGCCTGATCGTACGCCGCCTGCTGCTTGCGAAAATCGGCCTTCTCAGAAGCAGACATCTGCGGGGTTGCCCCGAAGTACTGCTCATAAGCGTTATTGTATGCGGCCTGCTTCTGCGCTTCGCGGTCAGCGGTAGGCGTCGTGTACCAAGTCGTGAGTTCCTGACCCTTCAGGCGTGCAGGGTCGGTCTGCCGTGCAGGCATGCGGAAGGCTCCAGTGCAAATGGCTGGTGGCGCTGGGCGGCGCGGGAACAGACTGTGGTTCAGTCGGGTTTGGGCGACCGCCACGGACTACGCGGCGGAGCTTCAGCATGCCTGAACTCAACCCAGAGTCAAGAACATTTGAAGAACATCTTGGTTCAGCCAGCAAAAAGCCCCGCGGGCAGGAGCCAGCGGGGCTTTTGGATCTTTGGGTGCGGGGACAGGATTTGAACCTGTGACCTTCAGGTTATGAGCCTGACGAGCTACCGGGCTGCTCCAC
>NZ_JBHTLQ010000017.1:0-82513 GCF_042679085.1 Phenylobacterium conjunctum
CCCCAGGCCGCCGCCCCGCCGACGCCCCAGCCGCCCCCCGCGCCCGGCCCGCAACGCGTCCTGTTCGCCGAGGACAATCCCCAGAACCAGTGGGTGATCCGCTCGATCCTGGAGATGCAGGGCTACGACGTGGTCATCGCGCAGAACGGGGCCGAGGCCCTGGACCGCCTCGACGCCGAGCCCTTCGACCTGGTGCTGATGGACATGCAGATGCCGGTGATGGACGGGCTGGACGCCACCCGCGCCCTGCGCCGGCGCGAGCGCGACCGCCACGCGCCCCGAACCCCGGTGATCATGGTCACCGCCAACGTGATGTCCGAACACGTGGCCGCCGCCCTCGACGCCGGCGCCGACCGCCACCTGTCCAAGCCGGTGTCCCCCGACGCCCTGGCCGAAGCCATTTCGCAAGTGCTGGAGACGGCCGCATGACCTCCGCAACCTCCCGACTCCAGGTCGGGGTCGACGTGCCCTGGGTGACCAGCTGGTCCGACGAGCCCCTGGGCCCCATCGGCCCCTGCGCCAGCGTCGACGGCCAGCTGGCCGCCAGCCAGGCCGAGAAGCCCGGCCAGGGCCGGCCGCTCTATTCCCAGAACCACCTCTTCCGCCAGCGCCGCACGGTGCGCGAAATGCTCTGCCCCATGTGCGGCAAGCCGACGCCCGAGGGTGACCGCTGGTGTCAGACCGCGACCTGGACCAACGCGGGCGACTTGCGCGCCCACGGCTTCGGCCCCGCCCTGCCCGCAACGCTGGCCGACGACCGAGCCTTGCTTAACTGCGGCGCCATCGCCCCCCTGCACCACGCCTGCGCCAGCGCCGCCCTCACCCGCTGCCCGCACCTGGGGGGCATGGCCGACAAGACCCTGAAGCGCTTCCCCCGCGCCTGGGTGATCATCCCCCTCTGGATCGAAGCCAAGCGCCCCACCGGCGGCAGCCTGCCCGCGGTCAGCTTCCTCCAGCTGGTGGGGGTGGCGCCATGACGGCCGGGCCACAGCGGAGACGAGCGGCCCGATGACCAGATGGCGGCGCGGCGCGATGCTGGCGGGCTTGCTGATCCTGGCCGCCGCCACCGCCGCCGCCGCCGTGGTCACGGTCCAGGACCTTCGCGCCAACCGCGCCGTCGAGGTGTCACGCTCCACGGTCGCCAACGCCACCGACACCGGCGAGACCGCCCTCCTCCAGCGCCTCGCTGCTGGCGGACAGGCGGACACCGCCGACCTCGCGCCCAGCCTCGCCTTCATCGACGCCCACAACGACTGTTCTGACTTCCGCCTCGCCACGCTCCTGCGCGCCCGCCTGGCCTATGGATCGGCCTTCAGCCAGGAAGCCCAGGCGCGCCTGAAGCGGACCCTCGTCGCCTTTCCCTACTGGATGGACGTCAAGGGCTCCGGCGGGCCGATGGTCTATTGGAGCGAGAACCACCAGATCCTGTTCGCCCAGGCCGAGTTCCTGGCCGGTGGCCTCTATCCCGCGGCGCTCTTCGCAGACGGCCGCACCGGCGCCGACCACCGGGCCCAGGCCCGCGACCGCATCACTTTCTGGCTGGATCAGCGCTGGCGCTTCGGCTTCTCGGAGTGGAACTCCCACTACTATCTCGAGGACATCGC
The DNA here is from genome assembly GCF_042679085.1 of Phenylobacterium conjunctum. Classification (NCBI taxonomy): domain Bacteria; kingdom Pseudomonadati; phylum Pseudomonadota; class Alphaproteobacteria; order Caulobacterales; family Caulobacteraceae; genus Phenylobacterium; species Phenylobacterium conjunctum. The sequence continues at coordinate 1,605 of NZ_JBHTLQ010000017.1, forward strand.
GGCGCTGGCCAACCTGGCCGACTTCGCCCAGGCCCCCGAGGTCTCCCGCAAGGCCGAGATCATCCTCGACCTCCTGATGCTCGACCTTGCCGGCCGCTCGCTCCACGGCGAGTTCATCGCCACCAGCGGCCGCCTGTACGAAAACAACGCCAAGACCGGTGACGAGGCGGTCCGCAGGGTGCTTCGCCACGCCTTTGTCCAGCGTCAGGCCCCGGGCTCCGCACACGGCCTGGAGATCAACCTGTTCCTCAGCCGCTACGCCGCGCCGCCGGTGTTGGCCGCTATCGCCGCCGACCCCGGCGCCGCCGTGATCCGCACCTCCACCGGCCGCGACCCTGGCGAGCTCGCCGCCGACCGGGCCCTCGCCGATCCGGAGCGTCGGATCATGGCCCAGTGGGGGATGGAGGCTTTCACCAATCCGGAAGGCGTCAGCCAGTCGATGCGCTACATCCGGGGCCACGGCCTGCTGGCCAATCCGTTCCTGTCGGGGTTCCGCCAGTTGAACTATCGCGCCCTCAGCCCCGCCCTGCCCTGGCTCAGCCGAACGCTGGACCTGCCCACCAACGGCACAGTTCTCGGCCGCGCTGACGTCTATGCCTGGCGCACCTCAAACCTGGTGATGTCCACCACCCAGGCCCATCGCCCCGGCGGTTTCGGCAACCAGCAGCGCGTGTTCATCGCCACCTTCGGCCCCGGCCTGACGGTGTTTCACTCCCATCCGGCGGTGCGCCCGGGCGAGCCGCCGCCCAACGGCAATTCCCCCGGCTACTGGACCGGCTCCGGGCGCCTGCCCCTGTCGTGCCAGGACGGCCCGGTGAACCTGTCCCTCTATCGTCTGCCCAAGACCCCGGGCTTCGGGCGCAAGACACACCTGGAGTTCACCCACCTCTACGCGCCCCGGGCTCGCTTTGATCAGGTGATCCTCGAGCCGACCCAGCTCTTCCTGCGCAAAGGCGAGGCCTGGCTCGCCGTCTCGGCCACCGCGCCCCTGGAGCCAGCCGGCCCGGACGAGATCATCCAGCGCGGCCGCGAAACCGCCTGGGTGACGGAGGCCAGCTCCGCCCGCGCCGAGACCTTCTCGGCCTTCGTCGCCCGCGTCCGCGCCAACCCGCCCAGGTTGGACAAGGGCGTGCTCGCCTACCGGGCCGGCGGCCACCCCTTGACCGCCGCCATGGCGAAGGGCTGCGCCCGCGACGGCCGGCCGTTGGACACCGCCTATCCCCGCCACGCTTCGCCCTACGCCCAGGTCCCCCGCGATTCGGAAGCCATCGACATCGCTTTCGCCGGCCATGCCCTCCGCCTCGATTTCCAGGCCGGGACCCGCGAGATGCATTGAGCCGGGGCGTGTACAGGCGCACCCTGCCCCCATGACCCAGGCCTTCTATCACGACGCCCAGCGCCACCTGCAGGACAGCTTCGGCAGTCGCGCGCTGGCCGACCGGCTGGACCAGCGCACCCGGCATGACCGGTTCACCGACCAGGACGCCGCCTTCATCGCCGCCCAGGGCTTCTTCTTCCTGGCGACGGCGGACGCCGAAGGCCGCCCGGATTGCTCATTCAAGGGCGGCCCCGTCGGCTTCGCCCGCGTCGTCGCCCCCGACCGGCTGGTCTTTCCCGACTATGACGGCAACGGCATGTTCCGGAGCCTGGGCAACATCGCCGCCAACCCGCACGTGGGCCTGCTGTTCGTCGCCATGGGGCCGGAGCCCTGGCGCCTGCGCCTGAACGGAACCGCCCAGGTCTTCGAAGACCACCCAGACCTCGCCGCCACCCCCGGCGCCCAGCTGATCGTCGAAGTCACCCCCACCGACATCTTCCCCAACTGCGGCCGCTACATCCCCGCCGCTGGCGAAGCCTCGCCCCACATCCCGCAGGCCGACGCCCCGCCGGTGGAGCCGGCCTGGAAGGCGCACCCCCTGTTCACGGACGTGCTGCCGACGCGGCGGCGGTAGCTGGGCCGCCCGCCCGTTCGTGTTTTTCGTGTGGTTCGTGGTCAGTCTTCAGGGCCGCCCGATGGATCCCCGCCTTCGCGGGGATGAGCGGTGGGCGTGGGTGCGGCGCGGCAAGCCAAAATCCCATCAAGTATTTGTTTTTAAGAAATAATTATTGCTTGCCGCTTTCCCCAACGCCCTTCGTCCATGTTGACGTCAAACGTCTCGAACGATTCCGGTCGTCGGTTTGGGCCACCCCGTGAGACCCTCAGCGGGCCTCACGGTCTTTGACATACGCGCCGCCTAGTACGCCCGGCCGATGATGATCTCTTCCACGCCCGGTTCGCCGGTGAAGATGCACGGCGCGAACGTCGTCGGCTGGTCCATCGGCGCATTGCGCAGGGTGAGCTTCAGGGTCTTCAGGCGGGCCTCGATGGCGTCCAGGCCTTCGCCGGTCGGCCGCGACCAGGCCGCGCGGACCCAGCCCTTGAACGCCCCGCCGCCGCCGTCCTCATCCTCGTCGGCGCCGGTGCCGAAGTATTCGGCCAGCTGGTCCCAGGTGGTGATGTCGCGGTGGATGTTAGCGTCCAGCCGGGCCTTGGCCTCGTCGAACAAGCCCTGCTGGATCGCGGCCAGCAGCGCAGGGGCCTTGGCGATGAACTCGTCCTTCGGCAGGGCCTGGGACTTCACCTTGTCGCCGTCGCGCAGGTCGTCCCGGCGCATGAAGCTGACCATGCCGTTGGCCACGTCGCGCGGACCCAGCTCGACGATGATCGGCGCCCCGCGGCGCACCCAGTTCCAGCGCTTCTCGGCCGAGCGCTGGGCCTTGGTGTCCAAGAGCGCACGGATGGGCTCGCCCAGGGCGAAGGTGGCGTTCAGCGCCTTCACCAGCGCCTCGCCGAAGGCCAGGACCTCGGCGTCCTCCGGCTTGTCGCGCAGCATCGGCACGACCACGATCTGGCGCGGCGCCACGGCCGGCGGCAGGCGCAGGCCGTCGTCGTCGCCGTGGGTCATGATCAGCCCGCCGATCATGCGAGTCGAGGTGCCCCAGCTCGAGGTATGGCAGTACTCCAGCTCGCCACTGTCCCCCTGGAACCGGATGTTCTGGGCGCGCGCGAAGCTGGTGCCCAGATAGTGCGAGGTGCCGGCCTGCAGGGCCTTGCCGTCCTGCATCATGGCTTCGATGGAATAGGTGTTGTCGGCGCCGGGGAAACGCTCGTTCTCCGGCTTCTCGCCGGCGACCACCGGCAGGGCCAGCACGGTCTCGGCGAACTCGCGGTACATCTCCAGCGCCTGCTGGGTGGAGGCCAGCGCATCCTCGCGGTCGGCATGTGCGGTGTGGCCCTCCTGCCAGAGGAACTCCGAGGTGCGCAGGAACAGCCGGGTGCGCATCTCCCAGCGGACCACATTGGCCCACTGGTTGATCTTCAGCGGCAGGTCGCGGTGGCTCTTCACCCAGCGCGAGAAGGCGTCGCCGATGATGGTCTCCGACGTCGGCCGCACGATCAGCGGCTCTTCCAGCTTGGCGTCGGGATCGGGCTGCAGCTTTCCGTCGATGGCCTTCAGCCGGTGGTGCGTGACCACGGCCATCTCCTTAGCGAAGCCGTCCACGTGCTCGGCCTCCTTGGCGAAGAAGCCCAGGGGGATGAACAGCGGGAAATAGCAGTTGTCGACGCCCATCTCCTTGATGCGGCGATCCATGGTCTGCTGGATGCGTTCCCAGACCCCATAGCCCCACGGCTTGATGATCATGGAGCCGCGCACCGGGCTGAGCTCGGCCATGTCCGCCTCGCGGACGATCGCCTGGTACCAGTCGGGGAAGGTCGACTTGTTGCCGGTCGTGCGGCTGACGCTGAGAGCGCGTTGCATAGGGAACTCCGTGTGTGCGCTCTCCATAATGGCGCTCGGCCCGCGCGCAAACCCGGCTTGCGCGAAGGGCGTCAGATGCTAGACCCTCGAACACCTGTTTCAATTCAAGGGAGCGAACGAATGAACCCCGTGGAGTTCAAGGATCTGGCCGGCCTGGTCGGTCAAGAAGTCGGCGTGTCGGACTGGCATGAGATCACCCAGGACCGCGTCAACAAGTTCGCCGAGGCCACCGGCGACCACCAGTGGATCCACGTGGACGTCGAGCGCGCCAACAAGGAAATGGGCGGCCCGATCGCTCACGGCTACCTGACCCTGTCGCTGATCCCGTTCCTGTCGGCCGGCCTGATGCCGGTGAAGGGCGTCAGCCGCGGCATCAACTACGGCTCGGACAAGGTCCGCTTCGTCAACATGGTCAAGATCGGCAAGCGCGTGCGCCTGCGCCAGAAGCTGCTGGGCGTCGAGCCCAAGGCTGGCGGCGTGCAGATCCGCAACGAGTGCACCATCGAGATCGAGGGTGAGGCCAAGCCGGCGTGCATCGCCGAGACCCTGTCCCTGCTCTACGCGTAAGACTAGGCGCGCCGCGTCCTAGCGGGCGCGGCGCGTGAACCTCCAGTCTGAGAAGACGACGGGGCTGGCTTCGTCCCCCGTCTCGATCCGCAGGCGCCACGTATCGGCCCCCGCGTCATAGGACAGCCGGTCGCGGAAGGTCCCGTCCGGATAGGCGAAGCTGAACACCGCGGCGTCCGCCTCCAGACGGCCAAAGCCCAGGGTCTTCGAACTCTCGCCGCCGGTGGCGTCCAGCCAGTGGACCACCAGGCCGCCTTTCACGTCCATCCCGAAGAAGACCCGCGCCACATAGGGCGAACGACCGGTCGGGTCCTTGATGAGCAACTCAATGAACAGTCCGCCGAACAGGCGGCTGACCACCGCGCCGGTGGCCGTGGCCCTGCCCCGGGTCTGGCCGGTGACGTCCCATTCACCGATAAGGTGGCTGAGCAGGCCTTCGCCCGGAACCGTGGCGCGCGCCGACGGGGCGACCAGGCCCGCGAGGGCGAGGCCGGCGATCAGGTGACGTCGATGCATGCTCAATCCGGTCTGGCGGCTTCTTCGGCCGAGGCGGCGCGGGCGCCGACAATCGGCGCGGCCATGGCGGTTGTCACCGGGGCGGCCGCGTCGTCCAACAGGGCGATGGTCTCGCGGATGAACTTGGCGTGGGTGACGATGCCGATCTCCAGCCGCTCGTTGTTCAGCTCGACCTGCTGGGTCAGCAGGCCTGCGATGAACTGCGCCGGCTGAGACTCGGCGGCGCCCGCCCGGCGGCGTGCGGCCTGCGACATGAACACCGGCCCGCCCGAATTGCCCGGAAAGACGCTGAAATCCAGCAGGAAGGTCGGGAAGATCTTGGCCGGGGCCACCGGATAGGACGCGATCCGCCCCGAGCGCAGGATCGGAAAGCCCGCCTGGTTGGCGGCGAGGCCGCGCGGAAAGCCGAGCGCCATCATCTCGTCTCCGGCCCCGACCTCCAGCCTGTTGAAGGTCTTGTCCTCGGCCAGCCAGGCTTCGGGGATCGCGGCCTTGGCGAACTCCGGCGGAGCGGTGATGGAGATGGCGGCCACATCCCGCGACGGGTGGTGGGTCCACAGCTCGTGGCCGGCGCTGTCGCGGATGGGCAGCTGGGTCGGCGAATAGCTCCAGGAGCCATCGGCGTTCTCGATGCGATAGCCGATGCGGGCGTCCTTGCCCGGCATCTTCTCCAGCACGTGGTTGGCGGTCACCAGCACGACGCGCGGCCGGCCATCGGGCGTCGGCGCGGCGATCAGGAACCCGGTCCCGACCGTGCGCGTTCCGTCCCCCAGCGGTTGCTCCAACTGGACCGTGGCGTGGATCAGCTCAAGGGAAAGGTCGTAGTCCATACGCGCCCCCGACAGGATGCCGTACTCGCATCCCGACTAGACGACGTTCCCCTAAGCACAGGGTTAACGCAATCCTGCGCCGCGATCACAGGACTGTGGTCTATCGCCGCGCGCGCGCCCTAGCCCAAGCTTGCCAGGCTGCTTCCCGCGCCTCATCTAACGGCCATGGCTCCTCTTCCCCCGACCGCCCGCCGCGCCCCGAAAACCACCGTCCAGCTCGGCCGCACGCGGACCGACGACTATGCCTGGATGAAGGACGACAACTGGAAGGACGTGCTGCGCGATCCCAAGCTGCTGCGCGCCGACATCCGCGAGCACCTGGAGGCGGAGAACGCCTACACCGCCCAGATGCTGGCCGGCACCGAGGCCCTGCAGGCCCAGATGTTCGCCGAGATGAAGGGCCGGGTGAAGGAGGACGACAGCTCGGTCCCCGCCTCCGACGGCGCCTGGGACTACTATGTGCGCTACGAGATCGGCGCCGAGCACCCGATCCACGCCCGACGGCCCCGCGGCCGCAATGACGGCGAGGTCGTGCTGCTGGACGAGGACGCCCTGTCCAAGGGCAAGGCCTTCTTCCAGGTCGGCGCGGCCCACCACAGCCCCGACCATCGGCTCTACGCCTGGGCGGCCGACGAACAGGGCTCGGAGTACTACACGATCCGCGTCAAGGACCTGGCCACCGGCGAGACCCTGCCCTTCACCGTGGACAGCGCCTATGGCGACTTCTGCTTCTCGCCGGACAGCCAGTGGCTGTTCTGGATCTGGCGCGACGACAATGCGCGGCCGGCCAGGATTTTCCGTCGCCCGGCCCGCGGCGGCGAGGACGTGCTGGTCTATGAGGAACCCGACGACGGCATGTTCCTGGGCGTCGGGACCACGGCCGACGACAGCCACATTGTCATCCATTCCGGCAACGGCTCGACCACTGAACAGTGGCTGATCCCCGCGGCCGATCCGACCGCCGCGCCCGTCGTCGCCGAGCCCCGCCAGGAGGGCGTGAAGTACGAGCTGGAGCACTGGGGCGATCGCTGGGTGATCCGCACCAACGCCGACGAGGCCGTCGACTTCAAGCTGGCCTATTCCATGGCCGAGATCCCGTCCCGGGCCAGCTGGGTGGACTTCGTGGCCCACCAGCCGGGCCGCTTCATTTCCGGTGTCGCGGCCTACAAGGACCATCTGGTTCGGCTGGAACGGGTGGACGCCCTGGACCGGCTGACCATCATGGCCCGCGCCGGCGCCGAGCACGTGGTGGCCTTCGACGAGGAGGCCTACGCCCTGTCACTGGACAGCGGCTATGAGTACGACACGACCCTGACCCGCTTCGTCTACCAGTCCCCGACCACGCCCCGGCAGTGGTTCGACTACGACATGGCCAGCCGCGAGCGCACCCTGCGCAAGACCCAGGAGATCCCCTCAGGCCACGACCCCAGCCGCTATGTGGCGCGCCGCCTGACCGCCACGGCGGCCGACGGCGCCCAGGTGCCGATCACCGTCGTGATGCTCAAGGACACCCCGCTCGATGGCGCAGCGCCCCTGCTGCTCTACGGCTACGGCTCCTACGGCATCGCCATGGAGCCGAGCTTCTCGATCCGCAACCTGTCCCTGGTGGACCGGGGCTGGATCTGGGCCACGGCCCATATCCGCGGCGGTTCGGACAAGGGCTGGAGCTGGTTCCTGGATGGCCGCAAAGAGAAGAAGGTCAACACCTTCACCGACTTCATCGCCTGCGCCGAACACCTGGCCGACCACGGCTATGGCGCGCGGGGCCGCATGGTCGCCTATGGCGGCTCGGCCGGCGGCATGCTGATGGGCGCGGTGGCCAACATGCGCCCCGACCTGTGGGCCGGGATCATCGCCGCCGTGCCCTTCGTCGACGTGCTCAACACCATGAGCGACACGACCCTGCCCCTGACCCCGCCCGAGTGGCCGGAGTGGGGTAATCCGCTGGAGGACGAGGCGGCCTATGACCGGATCGCGTCCTACAGCCCCTATGACAATGTCGCCGCCCTGCCCTATCCGCCGGTCCTGGCGACAGGCGGGCTGTCGGACCCGCGGGTGACCTATTGGGAGCCGCAGAAGTGGGTGGCCAAACTGCGCCAGTTTTCCACCAGCGCCTCGCCGATCCTGCTCAAGATCAACATGGACGCCGGCCACGGCGGCGCTTCGGGGCGTTTCGACTTCCTCAAGGAGATCGCCCTGGACTACGCCTTTGCGGTCTGGGCCTTCGAGCGCGCCTGGGAGAAGACCGCCTAAGGAGGCCCTATGATCGTCCGCCCGTCCCTGGAGACCGACGCCCCGGCCCTGGCCGCCATCTATGGCCACCACGTCCTGCACGGCCTGGGCTCCTTTGAGGAGACGCCGCCGAGCGCCGACGACATGGCTGGCCGCCGGGCCGCCGTCGTGGCGCTAGGCCTGCCCTATCTGGTGGCGGAGGCGGACGGAAAGGTGCTGGGCTTCGCATATACCGGACCGTTCCGGCCCCGCGCCGCCTATCGCTATACGGTGGAGGACAGCGTCTATGTGGCGCCGCAGGCCATCGGCAAGGGCGTCGGACGCCTGGTCCTGAGCGAGGTGCTGAAGGCCTGCGAGACCCTGGGCGTCCGCCAGGTCATGGCGGTGATCGGCAATTCGGCCAACGAAGCCTCCATAGGCCTGCATAGGTCGCTCGGCTTCGAACACGCGGGCGTCGGCCGCGCGCTGGGCTTCAAGCACGGCGACTGGGTCGACATCGTCTGGATGCAGAAAGCCCTGAACGGCGGCGCTTCGACCCCGCCGGACGCCCCGGGGATCCCGCTGGCCGGCCACTGAGCCCGCGGCCCCTTGTCCAAGATCAATGTTCCCATAGCGGCGTCGTCCGAGTTTGGATAACGATGTTGGCCCGGACGCCGGTGGCGTTCGGTGAGGTGTGGGGGCGTAGATGACGAGCGGCGCAGACAGTTTCGCGCTCAATGCACAGATCCAGCAGGCCCTGGCCCGCCGGGATCCCGGCGCCGCCCTGCGCGTCCTGGCCGAAGCCGAAGCCGCCCAGCCCCAGGACGCCGAACTGAAGCTGCAGAAGGCTATGGCGCTTCGCCTGTCCGGCGACCTGACCGGGGCGGTGAACGCCCTGGACCAAGCCCTGGCCCTGGAGCCGTACAACTTCGTCGCCCTGCTCTCCAAGGCCTCGCTGATCGAGCGGATGGACGGCGAGAAGGCGGCGACGCCGATCTACAAGAACGCCCTGACCATCGCGCCGGAGACGCCGCCCCCGGCCCTGGCCGCCCCCATCGCCCACGCCCGCGAGGTGGTGGCGCGCACCGCCGACGCGCTCGAGGCCTATCTGGAGGCCCGGGTGGGCGCGACCGACGCCGCACTCGACACGGCCACCCGCGCCCGCTTCGCCGAGAGCCTGAAGATCTTCACCGGCAAGGCCCGCAACTACGAATCCGAGGCGGTGCTGCTCAAGTATCCCCGCCTGCCGGCCATCCCCTTCTTCGACCGGGCCATGTTCCCCTGGTTCCCGGAGCTTGAAGCCGCCACCGACATGATCCGCGGCGAGTTGGAACAGGTGCTGCGTGAGGAGCAGGCCGACTTCGTCCCCTACATCCAGACGCCGGAAGGCGCGCCGGTGAACCAGTGGGCGGAGCTGAACTACAATCCGCGCTGGAGCACCTATTTCCTCTGGAAAGATGGCGTGAAGCAGGAGGCCGCCTGCGCCAAGTGCCCCGGCACCGCCGCCCTGATGGACCGCCTGCCCCTGGCCCGTCAGGACAAGTTCGCGCCCACCGTGATGTTCTCGGCCCTGGCCGCCAACACCCGCATCCCACCGCACTCCGGCTCGACCAACACCCGGCTCCTGGTCCACCTGCCGCTGATCCTGCCCGGTCCGGCCTGGTTCCGGGTCGGCAACGAGACCCGCTACTGGAAGATGGGCGAGGCCTGGGCCTTTGACGATTCCATCGACCACGAGGCGGTGAACGAGGCCGACGCCCTGCGGGTCATCCTGATCATCGACATCTGGAACCCGCTGCTGACCGAGGTCGAGCGCGAGCTGATCACCCGGATGATGAACGCCAAGAACGAGTTCTTCTCGTCCTGAGCGGCCGGGCCTAAAGAAGGCGTCCCAAGCCTGCCGGAGCCTCGCCCATGAGCCAGATCGACCGCGCCGTGGCCCTGCTCGAACAGGGCCGGACCGAGGACGCCCTCAAACTCACCGAGCCCCTGGCCAAGGGCCCCAATCCCTCGCACCAGGAACTGGCCACCCATTCCCAGATCCTGAAGGTGCTGAAGCGCCACGCCGACGCCCTGGTCTTCGACCAGCTGGCCGCCGAACGCTATGGCCGCAGCCCGGTCGCCTGGCACAACCTGGGCGCCACCCTCGACGACATGGGCCGCGCGCAGGAGGCCTGCGCCGCCATGGAGCGTGGCTTCGCCCTGGGCCTCAACGCGCCGGAGAGCTTCCGCGTCTATGGCCGCGCCCTGATGGCCGCCAACCAGCACGACCGCGCCGAGGCCGCCTACAAGGAAGCCTTCGGCCGCCAGCCGGCCAATGTGGAGCTGGCCTCGGAGTACGCGAACCTGGTCTGGATGCGGCGCGGCGACATGAGCGGCGCCCAGCACATCATGGACTTCGCCTTCCATTCCGGCGCCCCTCCCGGCGGCCCGATCCTGACCAAGGCCCGCCTGTGGGAAGCCGCCGGGGAGCGCGACAAGGCCGCCGACCTCCTGGCCCTGGCCGCCCAGCGCCTGCCCCAGGACGTCGGCGTCCTGCTGGCCGTCGCCCGCGCCCAGGCCGAGCGGGGCGAGGTCGCCGACGCCGAGCGCCTGGTCCGCTCGGCTCAGGTGCTGGCGCCGAAAAGCCCCGGCGTGCTGAACCAGCTGACCATCGTCCTGCTGGCCGCCGGCAAGGCCGAGGAGGCCCTGGCCGCCGCCCGGAAGGGCCTGGCCATCTCCCCCGACGATCAGTCCCTGTGGGGCTGGGCGGCGACGGCCGCGCGCGCGGCGGGTGATCCGCTCTACGCGGCCCTGTCCAACTATGAGGGCAATGTCGCGCCCTATGACATCGAGACGCCCGAGGGCTGGCCCACCCTCGAGGCCTTCCTCGCCGACCTCGCCGTCACCCTGCGGCGCATGCACGTCTACCAGCAGCACCCGCATAACCAATCGGTCCGCGGCGGCAGCCAGACGATGCAGATGCTGGTGGGCTCGCGCGAACCCACCCTGGTCGCCCTGTTCAAGGCGGTGGACGCCCCGATCCGCGCCCACATCGCCAAGCTGGGCCAAGGCGACGACATCCTGCGCAAGCGCAACACCGGCGACTACCGCATGGCCGGCGCCTGGTCGGTCCTGCTGCGGCCGGGCGGCTTCCACACCGACCACTTCCACTCGCAAGGCTGGCTGTCCTCGGCCTTCTATGTGGAGACCCCGACGGAAGCCCTGGACCGCGAGACCCGCGAAGGCTGGCTGCGCTTCGGCAAGCCGCCCATCGAGGTCAAGCCGCCCATGGAGGCCGACCACTACATCCGCCCGCAGCCGGGGCGCCTCGCCCTGTTCCCCTCGTACATGTGGCACGGCACCGTGCCCTTCACGACGGACGAGTCGCGGATGACGGTGGCCTTCGACATCGTTCCGGCCTGATTAGGGCCGGCGGCGCGGCAGCAAGAGGCCTAGAGCCCCCGCGCTCGAAAACACGCACCGACGCGGATCAGCGCGAGCGCCGCTAGAGGTGGTGTGAAGCTTCAGGAGGAAGTGGCTGGGGAACTAGGACTCGAACCTAGAATGACGGTACCAAAAGCCGCCATTATTTCCGGAATATCATAGCAGTAAGGGTAAACCACTGCCGACTGTCCGCTCTGGAAATCAACGCCGTAGCACCTTCTGGGTAAACTCGGGATCGATCAAAACGTAGTTGGTCACGCTGCAATGCCCTATGGGGCAGGCAGAGGTCGGCACGATATCAAAGCGACCGCATTGGGCTCTTCAGCGACGTTCGGAGGGTCCACTATGCGGCAGAGTACCGAACGCGGTCCTCAAGGCAGACTCTAAATCATCGCAGACGTTCGGAAGTGGTACTTCATTGCTGCAGGATCACGCCGGGCGGAATCCGATTTCACTCGTCCGGCCATGGGGCAAGGGCCCCGGCGAAGAGAGCTTACGGCACGCGTTGCTCGCCTCTACGCTCGAACGTCAGGCCGCCTTATACGCCCCAAGGTAGGCGTGATTTTCTAGCGCATCACCGAATGCGCGCATCAACTCGACGGTGCCGTCCGCCACGAGATCGAGGTCTTCCAGACCGATCAACGTGTCCTCCCCGTGAGCAATCGCGTTTCGGCGTTTCAGCAATACAATATCAATAAAAGTTTCGCGACCTTCAAATGCATCAAGCGAAATACCGCACACAAGGCATATGTCTTTAAGAACATCATAGTTCAAGTTTGATTTTGTGTTTACGAGATCTTCATTTACGCGCTTAAATTGATTTCCGGGACCGGAAAGAATCTCATCAACTATATCACAGCGCTCCGAAATGCTTCCCTTAGAGTTTGCCAGGGACGCCAATCTCGGGAGAAAGTAATTTCTCAAGAATTGCGGATTGAGCTGATCGAAACGAAATTTCCGCAAAGCAATGTGCTCAAGGTATTTTCGCGCAGCTAAGCGCACCGACCCTTCCCAATGCGCATAGCAGATGGTCACAAGGGAGCGTAGAAGCACTTGACGGAGGCTGCTGTCGGCGCGCTTCACTGCCACCTTCAAATCCGAAATTTCCCGAATTCGCCAAGTCCGGTCCCGTGAGAGTTGTTCCGCCAGGATCGCTTCGGTGTAGGGTTTGCTCATGGTCGGAACCAGCGGTCGCCAAACGGCACCGTGCGCTGGATGCGTGAGGTGCCGCGCAGGCCGGGGGATGTAAGGCCTGCGGCTTCTTGTTGCTGCCAGAAGGTTTGAAGCTTCTCTTTGACGAACCCTACGGGCTTTTGAAGCCGTTTGATCGCATCGAGATTTTTCGCAATCCCGACAGCGATGCATTCCAAAGCAACCAAACCGACCTTTCCGGCGTGACGGCCATTTTCGAACCGGCGCAAAGCATCACCGCCGGAGGCCTCATCAAGCAGACCAAACGTCTCCGCGATTGTTCGAGCGGCGAGCTCGCCTTGGTTATCGCCCGCTAGCCTTACGATGCCTTCATCGATGTATTCCTCGACATCAAGTCTGCCGTCGTACGGAATAAACGTGTGAACCAGGAAGCGAACGGCCAACTCCATATGCCGCTGCTTTTCCATCTGATCTTCATTCACGCCGGCCACCTTTAAGAACGTGTGCTCGTTGGCGGCTGCCTTGATCTTGCGGAAATAAGCTCCATTAATCATCAGAACAATACAGTTGCGAAGTTCCTGCGGGTTCGCTTGCGTGCCGCCAGCATTCAACCGCTGAAATAGATCGAATTTAGTCAGATCATCGCTCGGTCGCTTGAGAATCTCCAAGCCAAGCCGCGATCTTCGTATGGATAGCTGCTGCGGCTTTTCGAGTTCTTTTTGAGCGTTCAGTGGGACGTGACCAATTTCACCTGATTTTTCCCAAACGGTGTTGTGGAGCGATGGCAGGTACTTTGTCGCTTCTAAGATCGAGGGTGGCTCTAGCCCATCGCCCGTCGGCCGCTTCAGGACACCCATGAATTCAAGGATGGTCGATATTCGCTGCAATCCGTCAATGAGTTCCCATTTTCCGTCGGCTTTCTCGAACACGAAAATTGACGGAAGTGGTATGCCCAAGAGCAAGGATTCAATGAGCTTAGACTTTTGACCGATCTCCCATCGGAACAAGCGCTGAAACTCAGGATCGATAACAAGATCGCCTTCCTGATACATGCTCACAATCTCGCCGATCGACATCGGATATGCATCCGTACGCACAAGGCGCTGTGCCGCTTCAATCTCGTCTGTGAGCATCTTGGTTCCTGCCGGTCCATCTAAGCTTCGAAATGCCGATAGCGCAGCTTCGGCGAGTTCCCGCAAAATTGCACCACGCATCGCCTCATCACTTGTGAATATTGGCAGTTGGGAAAGCGCCTCAAATCGAACGCGTGAGGCCGAACTCGCCCCTTGCAGCCAATGTCGGCTCCAGGCGCGAGGCGGGTCAAGATGCGCCGGCACGGAGCGTGCGAGTGAACGCCGGTCAATTGCGGCCGGCTTTCCATCGTCCCTAACAGTTGACCGTCGACCGGGTGTGATATCCACCGGGCGCCCGGCCAACGGCGGAAGCTGCAAGAAAGCCGATGCCCGGCAGGTCAGCCAAGGGCTCAGCGCTTCCGTTGAAGAGGTCTGCATTCCGCGCTTCAGGCGCAACGGCGACGCTGCCCCTACACTTTGAACACCCGGCCAGGAGCGGGGCGTAGACGCGATGGTGGTGTAGCGCAGTGGCAAGCTTCGTGGCACCGCCAAGGGGTTGGAAGAAGCGTCACGATGCCCATGCATGACACGACAGCCCCTGTTTGAGGCAGTCCAACCAAAGTGCCACGGGCACCGCCCGCCCTACGGGCAGGGCGCAGCTGGCGACCTAGGTGCTCAACCGGCGCTAGGACGGCGAGTAACCATTTTCCGGGGGATGCGGCAGGTAGGGGCGGCGGATGGCCGCCACGTCGACGAAAGCCGCAACCAGCATGGCCAGTCTGCCTGAACCCAACACCTGCTTGGGCCTTCGAGCGACCTGCTCCTGCACACCCAGGCTAGCCGGTCTTCCTTTGAAACAACCTCTCTGCCGAAATTTCACAACCTCTCAGCAGGTCCTTCTTCAACTGGGACCCGACTGCCTGAGCGAGAAGAGGTGGCACGGCGTTACCGATCTGGCGGAACGCGGCATTCATTGCACCTGCGAACCGGAAGGCATCTGGGAAAGACTGTAGCCGCGCGGCTTCGCGGACGGAAACGGTGCGCCTCTGGTCCCCGTCCCAGTGAATGTGGGAGTACGTGTCCTTGCCCATGTGCGCCGTCAAGGTTCGCGCAGGCCTATCCGGGTCCAGTTTCCACCATTTGTTCGGGAACTTGCCGGGGTCGTAGGGCGGTACCACCGCCCTACGCAGCGCCTCATAGGCCCGCGATCCATTCGCTGGAGGTGGGAGCTGGGCTGCGAGCGCCTCCCTGAAGATCTGCTCGGCTGTTGCGAACGCGTGCGGGTAGTCGCCGCCATGCCGCATCCGGCTGAAGATCGGGAAGTCGCGGGGGGTCAGCCTCACGACATGTCCATCGGTCGCCACATGCGATTTCTGCATCCCGCTCCAGTTGCGCATGAGGGTGGCGTAGGGACTGAGCGCGGCAAAGGCCGAATAGGGAAGTTCGTCCGAGACCTTGCGGCGCCTCATGACCTCGGGATTGCGAAAATGCTCGCGGATACGCGGGAGATCCGAGAGGGCCGCCCGCACGGAGACAGCGGGTGGCAGCCCAGGCCGGGCGGCGGGGATGGGAGCAAACCGGGAGCCGGTCTCCGGCACATGCTTCAGCGCAACCGTCCGGGCGGACTCATAGCCCGAGGGGAGCCGTGCGGCGTGAGTGGGTTGAGGAAACGCCGGTTCGATGCCGAGGGAGGCGTCTATCGCGACCAGAAAGAGACGTTCCCGCATCTGGGGGACGCCGTAGTAGGCAGCATTGAGCAGTGTGTAGCGGGCGACATAGCCCATGTGCTCAAGCGTGGCGCAGATCTCCTCCGGAACGTTGTGCCCGCCGTGGTTCAGGATGTCGGGCACGTTCTCTATTAGAATCGCCAGAGGCTGCACCGCCTCGGCGTAGTGCAGGAAGCGCCTGTAAAGCCCGGCGCGAGGATCATTCCGGAAGGCGTCCTCATCGCCGGTCACGGACCTCAGTTTCGATCTGCCGATCCGCGCGAAGGCCTGACAGGGTAGGCCCGCGGCGAGAATTTCAAATTGGTGGGACACTGGCCCTTGAAGTCCGATCTCCGCGGACAACGTCGCCGGGTCGGACAGCACCATGTCGCGGGGAGCAGCCCAAGCCGCCTTTTGGGTTCCTGGTGGCGGCACGAAATTGCGCGCATAGCTCTCGGCGGCGGTGCTGTCGAACTCGACGTGCGCCAGGAGGTCGAAACCCGCCGCCTGGAGACCGAGGGACATGCCGCCGCATCCGGAACAGAGCTCGAGCACACGAGGCGCAGCGCCGTTCCGGACCCGATCAAGCTTGAAGGAGCGCGCAGCGGAGTCGATCTTCATCGGGTTCGGGCCCTTATCAAACGCGGGCGGGTGATCTGCTCGACTCACGGGATTCGCGGCGACACACAACCGCGTTGCCCGGCCCTGACGCCAGCACGGAAGCGTACACCTTATGTTCGCCCCTGGCCAGCGCGCGGCCGCTCGAAGGGCGGGGCATCAAACCCCGCCAGAAACAGGATGACAGGAACCGAGCCTCCGCCCCCGACCCGGTACACAGAAGCCGGCAACATGCGCCTGCACGGCGGCTGTGACTTCAACCAGAAAGCGTCCATGAAGCGCTTTCCCCTTCCAAACCCGAAGCTCACCGCGTTAACGTGAAGCTCTGAGGAAGTTGTGGCGTGACTGGCGAACATTCGGAATGGGAACTTGCGTGGCCACCAGCCCACGCCATGATCGAATCACTGCGGGGGGTGGGCTATTCGGTTGAGACCGCGGTCGCCGACCTTGTCGACAACAGCATCGCGGCTGGCGCACGTAACATCCACGTCGACTTCCACTTTGATGGTCCCGAATCATGGATGACCCTGACTGACGACGGTAGAGGCATGGACGCGGAAGCGCTCCGTTTCGCCATGACCGTTGGCGGCCGGAGCCCGCTCGACGTCCGGTCGGCCTCGGACCTCGGCCGCTTCGGCATGGGGCTGAAGACAGCTTCCTTCGCCCAATGCCGACGCCTGACCGTGGCGTCCCGCCTAGCGGGCGGTAGGACAGCCATCCGTCGCTGGGACCTCGACTACATCGCGCGGCCCGACGTGAACGAGTGGCGACTCCTCTCTGGAGCTGCGGCCGGCTCGGAGCCGCGTGTCGAGATTCCCGGAACGGCGTCCGGTACCGTCGTCCTATGGGAGCGCATGGATCGACTGACGGCCGGCCTTTCGCATGATCGGCGCTCCGAGGACGCGTTTTGGTCGATGGCCTCCCGCGTCGAAGCCCACCTTGCGATGGTCTTCCACCGATATCTGGAGAACGGACGCATCCGCCTGCAGATGGGGGCTACCCGGATCCGGCCCTGGGACCCCTTCCTGACCAGCCATCCGGCAACCGATTGCACGCCCGTCGACAACATCGCCACGCCGACCGGACCTGTCAGTGTGCAGGGGTTCGTCCTGCCCCATCGGGACCAGCTGGATGAGGAGACTTGGCGACGCGCGGCCGGGCCGGCGGGGTGGACCTCGCAGCAGGGATTTTACGTCTACCGCAATGACCGCCTCCTAGTGTCGGGCGGGTGGCTTGGACTTGGCGAACCCCGCCTCTGGACGCGGGAGGAGCCATACAAGCTGGCGCGACTCTGGGTGTCCTTCACCAATGCGGCCGACGCGGATTGGGGCGTGGACATCCGAAAATCGCTTGCGCGTCCCCCGCGTCAGGTGCGCCCTAGGCTCACCGACCTAGCCGAGACCGTCAGGCGCGACGCCCGGCGGGTCTTCGCGCATCGGGGCTCGTATGGGCGTTCGGCGGCCAATCCCGAGCTCACGCCAGCCTGGACTGCCGGAGCAGCCTCAGGTCCGTCCTATCGTATCAACCGCGAGCATCCCGCAGTGGGGCGCATCCGAGACATGCTCGGCCCGAACAGCGCGTCCCTCGAGGATCTTCTGCGCGTGCTCGAAAGGACCGTACCGGTCCAGCGTATCTGGCTCGACGCCGTCGAGGCGGGTGACGTCGGCTCGGCCGGGCCGGAGATTCCGCCGGAGGAGGAGGAGGCGCTCAAGGAAATGGCGCGGGCGCTCTACCGGCATATGACCGAGACGATCAGGCTAGTTCCCGAGGTCGCCCGGCGTCGACTGCTCGGGACCGACCCCTTTCAGACCTGTCCGGCGATCGTGGAGAGCGCCATCGCGGATCTCGTGGAGAAGAAATGAGGAAATCTGACGACCAGGCCGCGCTCGAGTTCGCGCAGACCCTGCTTCAGAACGAGCTCAATGGCGACGAGCCGCTGACGGTCTCCGGCATCGCTGCGGTGCTTGACCGCGTACTGGCCATGAACCCACGCTGGCAGACGTCAGTCGATCGCGAGGGCGTGCTGCGGGAGCTCGAGACGCGGTTCAGCGTCTGGATCGGACGAACAAGGGTTTTGGAGGACAATAGCGATCACGAAGCTTGGCTGACCGAGGATCGCAAGTCGGGGTGGCGTCTGTGGCCCCGTTATCGGCAGTATCTCGAACAGACCTGGGCCCCGGCGGCGATCGGGGGACTGGAGGACGCCACCGACGACATCCTCGGCCGCCTCGAGGACCCGGCGCGCCCCGGCATCTGGGACAGGCGCGGCCTTGTTGTCGGCCATGTTCAGTCAGGCAAGACATCCAACTACACCGGGCTGATCTGCAAGGCCGCTGACGCGGGTTACAAGGTTGTCATCGTCCTGGCCGGGATCCACAAGAACCTGCGCAGTCAGACCCAGATGCGTCTGGACGAGGGCTTTCTAGGCTATGAGACCTCACCACAGCGCGATCCCACGGCGCTGGCCTCGATCGGGGTCGGTCTGATCGACTCTGATCATGCGATACGGCCCGACTACGTGACGAACAGGGCCGACAATGGCGATTTCCGGCTCGCCGCCGCTCAGCACATGGGGATCAGTCCAGGCGGACGACCGCTGCTGTTCGTCGTGAAGAAGAACAAGACGGTCCTCAAGAACATCATTTCCTGGGTCGACGGCCTTTTGAACGGGCGTACGGCCATGGACGTGCCGCTGCTGCTGGTGGATGACGAGGCGGACCACGCCAGCGTGGATACGCGTGAGATGGCCGTCGATGAGGACGGCCGACCCGATCCGGAGCACGCGCCGGCGGTCATCAACGGTCTGATCAGAAGTCTCCTGAAGCGGTTCGACCGTTCCGCCTATGTCGGTTACACCGCGACGCCCTTCGCCAACATCTTCATACATGACGGAGCGCGAACCGAGGCCGAAGGGGAGGACCTCTTCCCACGGAGCTTCATCATCAACCTCCCGGCCGCCTCAAACTACGATGGTCCGGTACGCATTTTCGGGCTGGAACCATCTTCCGACGACCCAGCAGGTCAACCAGGCCTGCCGCTTGTCCGTATCATCCGGGACCATGCCGCATCGGACAGTCCGGATGAACGCAACGGCTGGATGCCCCCTGTGCACCGCAACGGCTTCACCGTCCTGCATGAAGGCGCTGCCCAGGTTCCCCCCTCGCTGCGGGAGGCGATTCTAGCATTCCTACTCACCTGCGCCGCCAGACGTGTTCGTGGACAGGTTGCTGTCCACAATTCCATGCTGGTTCACGTCACTCGGTTCACCAGCGTCCAGCGGCAGGTTCGAGACCAGGTGGAGAAGGAACTGGCCGCGATCGTGAACCGCCTTAGGCTGGGGCGGGGCGGCGATGAGGTGCGCCATGAGCTCCGGGCGCTCTGGGAGCGGGATTTCCTGCCCACGACGGAGCAGGTCGCGGCTGTGCTGCCGGAGCGCACCTTCACTCCCGTCATCTGGGAGGAGGTGGACGCCGTACTTCCCAGCGTCGCCGCTGACATTCACGTCAAGGAAATCAACGGGAGCGCTCGTGATGTGCTCGATTATGAGGTCCATCGAGCCACCGGCTTCAACGTCATCGCGATCGGCGGCGACAAGCTGGCACGGGGCCTGACGCTGGAGGGTCTGAGCGTCAGCTATTTCCTGCGGGCGGCGCGCATGTACGATACGCTGATGCAGATGGGGCGATGGTTCGGTTTCAGACCGGGTTACCTGGACCTCTGCCGCCTCTACACCACTTCGGACCTGGAGGAATGGTTCGGTCACGTGACCGAAGCCTCAGAAGAGCTGCGTCGCGAGTTCGATCACATGCACTCGGTGGGAGGCAGTCCGAAGGACTATGGTCTGAGGGTACGTGCACACCCGACCCTCATGGTGACTTCCAGGGTCAAGATGAGGAATTCCACCACGCTGGATCTCATCTTCTCCGGGGCGCTGCAGGAGACTGTGGTTTTCCACCGCGACGCTGGCGTCCTGAACGGAAATCTGGAGTTGACCGAGGCGTTCCTGCGCAGCCTCGGCCCGACCCCCCAGGGGGTGCGGCAGGATCGCCCCAACGGAACCTCGCACGACTGGGAGGCTGCGCGACGATGGACCTCTGTGCCGGGCGAACAGGTCGCGGACTACCTCGAACGATACGCTACGCACCCGACCGCCGTCAGAATGAACGCCCGGCTGCTTGCCGACTACACGCGCATGCAGCTGGCCGACGGATGCCTGACGCACTGGGACGTGGTGCTGCTGGGCGGTAGCGTGGAGCCCGCGGTGCCGGTGGCCGGTCTGGCGACTCCGCTGGTCCTGCGCAGCCTGAATCCTCGCATCCCACTGCCCCAGCAGAAGTCCGAAGGTCGTGTGGTGATCCGAAGGCTGCTGGCCCCACGCGACGAGGCGATCGACCTTGATGCAACCGCGTGGGCCAAGGCCCTTAGGATCACAATCGGCGACTTCGAAGCCGATGCAGGGCGATCGCCCAGGCGGCGCTCTGCGCCTGATTCCCCGTCCGGCCCCGCACTCCGACGCGTCCGGGGGCAGCTGGCTCCGGAGCGTGGCCTTCTGCTGATTTATCCGCTGACGACAGTTGATTGGGATTTGAAGGGTCATGCGCGACCAGCGATCGGGATCGGTGTCAGCTTTCCGGAGACAGCCGGCGCGCGCCCGGTCCGCTACAGCGTCAATAACATCTACTGGGATCAGGAATACGGAGAGGTCGCGTGAGCGGGCTCGAAGCCGCCTGGACCATCCTGGAGGACGAGCCGCGCAGTCGCAGCGGCTGGTACTCCCGCCGCATTCTGCCCGAAGCCGCCTGCGTTATACGGGCCGGACTGCGTGAGCCGGTCGGGACAAGGGCCCTGCTACTGGAGGTTCCCGCCGGGGCCGTGCCGACCGGGACGGAATGGCCCGAGTGCGTAGGTTTCGTCGTAGGTCCTGAGATGATGGTGCCAGGTCCTGGCGGGGCCGTACGCATCTGCCTGGAGGAACGGTCGCCGCTTTGGCGGGAGCTCTTCACGGTAATGGCGACGCAGGTGTCGCAGCACATCGCACAGGCCGCTGGCCCGCCAGCCGCCGTGGCGATCCTGCTATCTCGTTTGGCGGCGTGGCAGCGGTTCATGTCGGAGAACGGTCCAGGCCCGCTTTCCGAAGAGGCGCGGACGGGGCTGGTGGCCGAGTTGCTCTTCCTGGAGCGGGAAGTCCTGACGATTCTGCCTGTCGCCGAGGCGTTGGCCGCCTGGCAGGGCCCGTCGAAGGCTCCCCAGGACTTCCGCTTCCCAGCTGGGCTCGTTGAGGTGAAGGGATCGACCGCGGCCGCGCCAGCCTCCTTCCGCGTGGCCAATCTGGAGCAGCTGTCCGGTGCTGGGGGGCTTCCGGTGCTGCTGTGTCATCTCTCCATGAGCCTGGCGGGCGTCACCGCAAGGACGTTGCCGGAGATAGTGGATGAGCTGCGTGCGCTCGCCGAGCGTGCCGGCGCGGCCACCAGCCACCGGCTCGAAGACCTCCTTTTCCAGGCGGGATATCTGGACGCCCACATCTCTTCCTATCGCACGCCCGCCTACGAGGTACGGGCTCTGACGCGCTACTTGGTCAGTGAGGGGTTTCCCAGGCTCACCCCCGAAACCGTCCCGCCGGGCGTCAGCGCGGCAACCTACATGGTGTCGCTTTCAGCCTGTGCGCCCTACGAGGTCGATGCCACCAGGGCCGCGCTGATCATCGGGAGTCCGAATGTCTGATCTCGAAGGCTTCGTCGCCGAATTCAATGCGGAGCTGCTGAACCGCGCAAGCGGCGGCGATGGAGTGGTGCCCGACTTCAAGGAAAACGTCTTCACGGACATGATGATCGAAGCGCTCTCCGACCAGGTCGGAATCGTGGAGAACGCCGTCACCACCTATTTCGAAGGCGTTGTCGGGCGCGGACGCAGCAAGATCAACGGCTACGCGGTCTCCGACGACGAGGACTCCCTCGACCTCTTCGTCAGCATATTCCTGGGAGCGGCGAGCCCACAGAAGGTTGCGGCGGAGGATGTGAGGAAGGCCCTCGAACAGGCGGTGCGCTATTTCCGGGGTGCCGTCGAGGGGCTGCATCGTACGCTTGAACCGGCCAGCGACCGCTATGCGATGACGGCGCGGATCGCCGAGCTCGCCAGCGGTATCAGTCGCGTCCGCGTGTTCGTGCTCACAGACGGCGTGACCGGCATGACGCGGGCCTCGATCCCCGCCCAGAGGGTCGGAAGCGTGGAGCTGCGCTTCGAGGTGTGGGATATCGAGAGGCTGAGCCGGGCGGTCGCCCACGGCCGCCCGCAGGCCGAGATCGACGTGGATCTGGACGAGATAGGAGGTCCCATCGCCTGCGTCGCCCTGCCGGACGCCGAGGCCGACTATTCAGCCTATCTTATGATCATCCCGGGACAGGTGTTGTTCCAGCTCTACGAGCTCTACGGTTCACAGCTGCTGGAAAGGAACGTGCGGTCGTTCCTGCAGGCCAAGGGAAAGGTAAACCGCGGCATCCGCGACACCATCCGAAACGAGCCTCACAGGTTCATGGCCTACAACAACGGGATTTCCATGACCGCCGAGGTGGTGGAGACCACGACACTGCCGACCGGCCAGACGGCTGTACGGCGTATCCGGGGGCTTCAGATCGTCAACGGCGGGCAGACCTCATCCTCCATCCACCGCGCCGCCAAGCAGGACAAGGCAGACCTCTCGGGGGTCTATGTGCAGGCCAAGCTCACTGTTGTGGCGCCCGATCTCATCGACACCCTAGCCCCGCGGATAGCGGAATTCGCCAATACACAGAATCCGATCCAGATGGCCGACTTCTCGGCCAACGACCCCTTCCATATTGAGATCGAGCGGCTCGCCAACCAAATATGGATCCCCGGCGAACAGGGCCGGTGGTTCTATGAGCGGGCCCGGGGGCAATATCTCGTGGCGCTGGCGAACGAGGGTCGCACGGAGGCGCTCGCCCGCCGCTTCCGGGAGCGCACGCCGGTGCATCGCAGATTCGGGAAGCTGGAGCTCGGAAAATACCTCAACGCCTGGGATCAGCTGCCTCACCAGGTGGCCCTGGGCGGTCAGAAGAACTTCGTGCTGTTCATGCAACGGCTCCGCGAGACGCGGGCCCGTTCGTGGAAGCCTGATGACGCCTTCTTCCGCGATCTCGTGGCTAAGGGCATACTATTCGAATCGACAGCTCGCATCGTCAAGCGGGAGCCCTTCGAGGGGCACCGATCTCAGATCCTGCCCTACACTGTATCTGCGGTCGCCTTCGTGTCGGGCGACATGCTTGACCTCGGGCATATCTGGCGGGAACAGCGTCTTTCCGCAGAGCTCGAGGAGCTCATCCGCAGATGGACCCACATCATCGCCGACGCGATCCGCGAGACCGCAGGCGGGCGCGACATCGGGGAATGGTGCAAGAAGGCTGACTGCTGGAAGGCTGTACGACAGGCCACATTCGAACTGCCAGACCCGCCACCTCCGGAATTCTCCCAAACAGTAAGAATCGCAGGTGGTTGGGGCGCTTCACCACAGGAGGATCGGGTCGCCCTCAGCCCAGACGAGATGGACGCGATCCGCCAGTGCAGGCTGATCGACGCGGCGGACTGGATCAGGATGGTCGAGTGGGGCATGCAGACCGGGCGTCTGGACCTGCGACAACGCGAGATCGCCGCCGAGATGGCGTCCATGGCGGCCGGCGGATGGCCCGCTGGCCGTCTAACCGGCAAGCGGGCGTTACGGGCGCGTCCCGTCATCGTTATGGCCATTGAAGGGGGGGCGCTCGACCCGGAACGGGCGGGTTGAACTAGTCGAGCGCCGAGAAGAGCCGATCCCACTCGTCCGACCCGAACAAATCCTCGGCGCCGTCCAGAGCGCGGACAACCGACCGCGGAACGTGGGGTGACGGAGCGCCGCCGGCCGCGATCGCATCGAGGAGACCATGCACCTCCTCGGGCGTCGCCCATGGCACGTTCGCCGCACCGTGCCTCGCGCGGTCGAGGAGAGTGACCATCACGTCGTCGGTCCAGTCAAGCCGACCCGTCGCGTACTTGCTTGCGGCCATCCCGACCAGCATATCGCCAACCACCTCCGAGGCAGGATGATGCAGCTGCCAGTCCTCAGGAGCACGGACTGCGCCTGCGGCGGCGAGAATAGCCAGAAGATCCGCAGAGCTTTGGGCACCCGAGGCCGCGTGCGCCAGCCGCCCCGCTAGAATCCACCCCATGCCGCCCAGCCTTTGGATGAGCACCAGACTGCTCAACACCTCGTCGGCGGTAGGGGGATCGTCGCCTAGACGACGTCGCCGTTCCGTCGGCATCGACCACACGCCATGCAGACGCTTCAGACGTCGCCATTCCAGCCGCTCCTGCTCAGGCACTGGCCACGCTGTCGGATCGACCTCGGCCAACAACGAGCGGAACACCTCGTCCTCGGCCCCGTCCCGGGCCCAGACGCAGATCGCGTGTTCAAATTCCGCGGTCCAGGCGGGATAGAGCCCGCGGCCCTGGCCGGAGCGCGCGGCGCGAGCGTAGGCGCGCGCATGGCTTAAGCTGAGGAGCGCAGGCCCTGTCACCAGCCGGCGAGCGCCACGAATGTCCCACGCTCCGGGCGCAACGCGCAGATAAATTGGACTGCCGAGCAGGGTGGGGCCGACGCTTGCAGCGGAGAACTCCGGAAAGCTGTCCCGAATACTGTCGCGGAGATCCACGTGCCGCATGGGGCCGCTCTCGCGAAGAGTGTCCTGAAGCCGGGCCGCCAGGGTTCCGGGTTCAGCCTGACGCGGGAACGCGGCGTGGCTGGTGTCCGGCAGACGGCCGGTGTCCGTTAAGCCTTCGACCGCCGGCAGCACCAGCCACCAGTGGTCGACGAGATGATGGAACAAGTGTGAGGCCTCACCCAGCTGTGTCAGCACCATCCGCGGAGAACGATCGTCCTCGTGATCCGCAGCCTCGTCCAGCTCGACCAAGCGCCAGACGTCCACGATGGCGCCATCGGCAGCTTCCATGGCCATCCTGTGCAGCCGGCCGATCCGCCGGGCCTTCGCGCCCAGGTGACCACGATGGAGGTAGCCTTGGTGCAGACGTATGCCTTGCAACAGCGGCACCGCCGCCTCCACCGTTTCGGGTTGAAGGTTGGTCCCGGCGCATGCATCGGCGAGCGGACGCGGCAAGTGCGCTGAGGCCAGCCACACTTCCAGCGTAAGGACCGCTGCGTCGAGATCGCGGGCGGACCGGCCGGGTGCAAGCCAGCCGGCTCGGCTTTGCACCGCCTCTGCCTGCAGCCAGCCTCGGATATCCCCATGGACCACATCGATCGCCAGCAGAAGCCAGGGGGGCAGCTGCGCCGCCCTAGCCGCAGCCCCAGGCAGAGGGACGAGGTCGGCGCCGTCGGCCAGCGTCTCCCATATCTGTCCGCGCTGCGCCGCGAGCCATGTCTCGAAGGTGTCTCGCCAGGGACGCTTGGCGAGCACGCCCAGCGCCTTCTTCTCAACTTGGCGCACCCTTTCCCGGGTTACGCCCGCAATGCGTCCCATCTCCTCGAGCGTGCGCGGCGGCTCTCCCGAAAGCCCGTAGCGGCCTTCAAGGACAAACCGGTGTTTCGCTGAGAGGGCCTCCACGGCCTCCTGAACGAGGTCGAAGGGCTCGACCCTCACAGTGACGAGCGGTCGCGACAAGTCCGGCTCAGCGCGGCCAGCGCCCCGCTCCAGGCGCCCGGGTCCGCCATCCTCCGCGGGCAGGCTGGCCCCAATGCGCTGAACCAGCAGGATGAGCTCCGCGATCGAGCGCCTGCCTAGGCCGTCCAACTTGCAGAGGCGTCGATGAGCCTCATCCGGGTCGGCCCAGATGTCTGCCAAGGGCATCTCCGCAAGGCAGGGGTCGCCGCCAAGCCTGTTAGCGATGCGCACGGGTAGGTCCGCGTGGTCGGCGAGGTCGGCGACCGTACGCCCCTCCAGGACCGGGGGTGTGGATCGCTGCGACGGCTGCTCCACGGCCGCAGGTTCTGCGGGGAGCTGCAGTCGTCCCGTCGCATGCCCCTCGGCGAGACCGAGGAGCTCCCGCAAGCTATTGCGGCCGAGTTCAGGCACCTGCAGGATTTCTGCCTCCGTGAGGCGGCCTGACAGGAGGTCATCCACCGTGTGAAGCTCGAAGAGGTCGCTTCGATGGGTGCAGTTCGTAAGCCGCGTCGATGCCCCTGCCGTCCGGATGAGCTCGCTCAAAGTGATATCCGGAATAGAGGCGTAGTCAGCGCTAACCGAGGAGGGAATAATTGCGATCGACTGGAGCAGACCCAGGGGATCGCCGCCAGCCAGCACCTGCCGGCGGTAGGCACCCACGCGCATCACAAGTTCGTTCCAGGTCGTGGGCCCGAAGGCCGGCAGGGCGAGAAAGAGCCGCTCCGTGTCGGCGTCCGCCTGGAAGTCGTTGACTGAGAGCTCGAAAGGCTTGGCGCCGACAGCGCGATTCTTCAGCCGGTTCGAACCGCTCGCGGCTACGAGTTCACCCAGCGTGGTGTTTCGCAGAATGGTCAGGGCCCGCTCAGCTGCGCCCATCGCAGGCGCGGGCGTCTCGGCCGCCACACTCTTCGCCGCATCTACAACCGGAGCGTCCTGCCCCGGGTTCTCGGCGCATCTCACCTCAGCACGGCTTTCACGGTCCGGCGCGCCGGGGTCGCTCATGTCCACTGCTTGCTGTTCGCCAGCCTCCGAAAAGGCGATCGGTGCCGGAGCGGCGGCCTGTAGGGCGGCGATGGGGGATCCGACCGGCGCCATCGGCTTGGCCGGCATGAATTCAGGCTTCCCTTGCTCGGCCCCCCTCGCGGGTTCAGCCAGTTCGCGCGCCACACCAAGGAGCCTGCGTAACCATTGCATCTGCTGAGTGTCCCCCTTGCGCTCGCCAAAGTAGCGGGTTCCGGGGGCTCGATGCCAGCACGACCTGCCGTGGATGGAACCCGACCCTTTGGGGGACATGGCGGCGCGTCACACGCTATCAGGTCACCATGGATCGCCTGACGCCGGAACATCGCAGCGCGAACATGTCCCGCATCCGGGGCAAGGACACAAAGCCAGAATGGGCCGTGCGGCGGTTGCTGCACCGGCTCGGTTACCGTTTCAGGCTTCATTGGAAGGCCGCTCCGGGTCGACCCGATGTAGCGTTCCCCGGCCGCCGCCGGATCATCTTCGTGCATGGCTGCTATTGGCACCAGCATCCGGGGTGCCGTCTGGCGACGATGCCCTCGACTAGGCGTGAGTTCTGGGAAGCGAAGTTCGAGAGCAACCGGGCCCGTGACCTCCGAGTTCTTGCCCGGGCTGAGGCGGAGGGCTGGCGGGCATTGGTTGTCTGGGAGTGCGAGACCCGCGAGCCCGCCACGCTCGCGATCCGCCTGGTCGATTTTCTGGGGCCGGCCGGGATGGACCGGGAAATGGGCAGCGCAGACAGCCCCAAGCCCGCGCCTGACTCTGATCGACGCTGATTATCCAACATCGGCCGAGGAGCCGCGGTTGGCGGGCGGAAGCCAAGGACCGCTTAGGGCTCTTAGCTGACGTTGGGACCGTCTGCTCAAAGGCGGACCTCCAAGAGCCGATCGGGACCGGAAGGCAAATGCGCGGAAGGGTGGGACGGGTCCTGTCTCGCCGTCGATCGAAGCGTATCGGCCGCATTGAAGCCGCTATCAGCGCGACAGTGCGGCTGGATCTACAGTTGCCAGATGGTCGAGCGCCTCGGGCAGACCCTCGGCTAAGCCGCACGCAAGGGTGAGGACCTGGCTCGCGTAGACCTGAGCCAGGGTCGCCTTTGATCGCAGCCACGGATCGTCAGATCCGGCCCCCGCGAGCGCCTGGCGTCCGAGTAGCCAGCCGCCTATGACATCGCCCGCCAAGCGAAGGTAGGGCGTGGCCGCGGCTAGCGAGGCGTCGGCCGAGACTTGCAGCAGCCACTCGGTCGCCCGCTCTAGCGCCGCCGCGCCAGCGTCGAGCCGGGAGCCGACGCCCGCGAGTTCGGGGTTCGCATTGAGCTCTTGGATGGTCACTTGCATGTCGGCGCACAGGGCGCGCATTGCCGCCCCGCCATCCAGCCGCACCTTGCGGCCGACCAGATCCAGCGACTGGATGCCGTTGGTGCCCTCGTAGATCGGCAAGATACGGGCATCGCGATAATGCTGAGCCGCGCCGGTCTCCTCGATGAAGCCCATGCCCCCGTGGACCTGGAGCCCGGCGGACGCCACCTCAACGCCAACGTCCGTCGACCAGGCCTTGGCGATGGGCGTCAACAGCTCCTGGCGGGCCTTGGCGGCGGGGTCGTGCGTCTGGTCGGCCAGTACCCCAGTCAGCAGGCAGATGGCCCGGGCGGCCTCGATCTTGGCCTTCGAGAGCACCAGCGTTCGACGGACGTCGGGATGGCCCCAGATCGCGCCCTCCTTGTCCCACAGCGCCCGGCCCTGCTTCCGCTCCTGAGAGAAGGCCAAGGCCTGCTGAAAAGCGCGCTCCGCGATGGCGACGCCCTGGACGCCGACGTGCAGGCGCGCGGCGTTCATCATCACGAACATATGGGGCAGGCCCTGACCCAACTCGCCGACCAGCTCGGCCTCGGCGTCTTCGTAGAGCATGACGCAAGTCGGCGAGCCGTGGATGCCCAGCTTGTGCTCGATGGAGACCGGCCGGAAGCTGTTGCGGGGGCCGAGCGTGCCGTCGTCCTTGACCTGGAACTTGTTGGTCAGGAACAGGCTGATGCCCTTCACGCCCGGCGGCGCGTCCGGGGTGCGGGCGATTACCAGATGGGCGATGTTCTCGGCGGCGTCGTGGTCACCCCACGTGATGAAGATCTTCTGGCCCGACAGAAGGTAGCCGCCCTTGCCGTCCGGGCGGGCGATGCTGGCGAGCGCGGCCAGGTCGGAGCCCGCTTGGGGCTCTGTCAGACACATGGCGCCTGTCCATTCGCCCGAGACCAGTTTCGGCAGCACCAGGCGCTTCTGACGTTCGGTGCCGTGCCGATGCAGCGCCTCGATCGCGGCCTGGGTCAGCATCGGGCAGAGACCGAACGCCATGTTGGCGGCCTGAACCATTTCGAATACCGCCAGCTCCAACGCCTTGGAGAGGCCCTGCCCGCCGTGCGCCTGGTCGGCGGCCAGCGAGTTCCAGCCCTGCTCAGCGAAGGCGTTGTAGGCGGCGGCGAAGCCGGGCGGGGCGGTGACCGCGCCATTCGCATACGTCGCGCCTCGCAGGTCGCCTTGGCGGTTCAGCGGGGCGAGCTCGTTGTCGGCAAAGGCGGCGGCGCCTGCCAGCACGGCATCGACGGTGGCGTCGTCGAGATCTGGGAATGCCTTCGCCAGCAATTCTGGATGACCAACAACTTTCAACGCGAGGGCCAAGTCGTGGACAGGGGCGCGGAATGTCATTGGCGTCTTCCGAGTTGACTTAGGGGGCGGGTCGATCGTGCCGACCGGCTCCTTCGGCGATGCTTGTTCCCGGGGCTGGGCGCAGCTGCGGTCAGGATGCAGTAGCGGCGTCGGCGAGAGCCTGGCGCAGACGCTTCTTGTCGATCTTGCCGTAGGTGGTGAGCGGCAGTTCCTCTACGAGGACGACAGTCTTTGGGACCTTGTAGGCCGACAGGCGCGTCTTGGCGAAGGCGCGCAGCGACGCGGGAGAGGTGTCGGCCGCGGGCACAATGACAGCGGTGACGGCTTCGCCCCAGTCGGCGTCCGGCATTCCGATCACGGCCACTTCGCGCACCGCCTCGTGCTGCCGAAGCGCGGATTCTACCTCGCTGGAGTAGACGTTCATGCCGCCGGTGATGATCATGTCCTTCGCCCGGTCGACGAGGAACAGATAGCCGTCCCGCAAGTAGCCCAGGTCGCCCGTCTTCAGCCAGCCGTCGCTCAGGGCGGCGGCTGTGGCCTCGGCGTTACCGTAGTACTCGGTCAGGAGGTAGGGCGAGCGGACCTCGACCTCGCCGACGGGGCCCTCATCGTCACGCCGCACTCGCAGGTCCACGAACGGCACTGGCCGGCCACAGGAGGTGAGCAGTGCCGGGTCCAGATGGTCGTGCTTGGTCAGGGTGGTGATGAAGTTCGGGCATTCCGTCTGCCCATAGATCTGGACGAACACCGGCCCAAGCTTGGCCAACGCCTCCTCCAGCCTAGGTCGGCTCATGGGCGCGGCGCCATAGACTACGGTCCGCAGGCTGAGCCGCCGTCCGCCGCCCTCCTCCAATTGATCCAGAAGCCGGTAGAGCATGGTCGGCACTGCGAAGGTCCAAGTGACGCTGTGCTGCTCGCAAATTTCGGCGAAGCGAGCGGCGTCGAAGCGTTCCTCGAGCACCACGTACCCGCCCTGCAGGAAGCACGCGGCCATGTGAAAGCCCGCAGAATGCGGCAGCGGCGTCGTGAGCAGCATGACCTCGTCGGACCGAATGTCGCCGCAAACCACATGGGCCAGCAGGCAGACGCCGATCCGGCCGTAGGTGTGGTGCGCGCCCTTCGGATGGCCGGTCGTGCCCCCGGTATACTGGATGACTGCGGTGTCATCGGCGGCGGCGACGACGATCCCATCCAACGGCTTCGCGCTCACGGCGGCATCCCAAGGGGTCTCGCCCGGTCGCACCGTCCCCGCGGCGGGGACGCTGATCCGGTGGCGCGCCAGGACTTCGCCGGGTTCCGCCTGCGGGGTGGGCAGGTCAGCGTGCGAGATCAGGACATCGGCGGCGGCGTGCCGAAGGCAATAGGCCAGTTCCTCGCGTCCCATCAGCTCATTCAGCGGCACGCGCACCGCGGCGAGCTTGAGGATTGCGAGCTCGGCTATGGGGTATTCGACGCCGTTGCGCAGGTGCAGCGCGACGCGCGCCCCGCGTCCGAGCCCCAATGCGCGAAGGTGTCCCGCTAGGCCATCCGACGCGGCGTCGAGATCGGCGTAGCTGTAGGCGCGTCCGTCGGCCAGGACCGCGCGACGGCTGCCGTGACCGCGTATGGACTTGATCAGGAGGCCTGAGGAGGTCACGTCCATTCAGGGGGTCTCGGCCTCGATCTCGATCCCGAGGCCGACGAGGATACGGGCGGCGAAGTTGTAGGAGGCGATGCTCATCAGCAGCTCCAGGAACTGGGCGGGCTCGGGGAAGTGCGAGCGAACCGCGCCGACGGTCTCCGGAGACAGGGCGACGTCGCGGGTGCTCTCCAGAGCCAGCGTCAGGATTGCCCGCTCGGCCGCGTCGAACAGGTCGGCGTTGGCGATCGCGGCCGGCACGCTGTCGACCACGGCGGCGTACTGCTCTTCCGTTCCGCCGCCGGCGAGGAACGGAGCCTTGTGGTGATGCAGCTCGTACCGCGCGCCGGTCAGGGATCCGACGGCCAGAATACCCAGTTCGCGATGCCGGTCGGAGATGTGCTGCCCGGCACGGATTCGCAGGAACAGTTCCGTCCAGCCCGCCGTCAGGTACGGGTGGTGCAGCAGCATCCGGTCCAGGTTGAGAAGTACGCCGCCGCGTCGGGCGCGGATCCGCTCGGCTAGCGCTTCTGCCTCGGTGTCCAGCTCATCGCGGTAGGGAATGTTAGGCATCGGGTCAGTCCTGTTCGTGGTGTCGGCTCAGAGGGCGAGGGGCCCGCTCAGGCCATCGCTATGGTGTGCCGAAGGCGACCGATGCCTTCGATTTCAAGTTCGATGGTGTCGCCCCGCTGCAGGAACTCGCCGCGCTCGAGGCCGCATCCGCCGCCCACGGTGCCCGAGCACAGGATTTCGCCGGGAAAGAGGGTCTGGTCCGTCGAGACGAAGGAGATCAGAGTCTCGAAATCGATGGTGATCGTGCCGGTGTTGTTCTCCGCGACCACATCGCCGTTCACCCGCACGACCGTCCGCGCGTTGTAGGGGTCGAACTCATCGGCCGTGACGATGCACGGACCCAGCCCGTTGCCGCCGTCAAAATGTTTCGAGCGGGACGGCCCGATCCCGGTGGCCATCTCATCGGTTTGGACGTCGCGGGCGCTGAAGTCGTTGTAGATCGAGTAGCCGAAGATGTGGCTGCGCGCGGACGCTGCAGGGATGTTCACGCCGCCCTTCCCCAGGACGACCGCCATCTCGAGTTCGTAGTCGATGACATTGGAGTAGGACGGCCAGTGGACGGTCTCGTCCGGGCCGATGATCGACATGCGGTTGCAGTTGTACCAGTATGGCCGACCCATGATGAGCGCCACACGCGCCTCGTCGGCGGCGGTCAGCTCGGTGCGTCCCTCGTTCCTGGCCCTGTGCCACGCTGCCCCCAGCAGATGGTCCTTGAAGCACAGGCAGTCGCGCACCTGCACCGGCCGCGGCAGTGGGGCGAGCAACTGGCCGGGCCCTGTGACCGGCGTGCAGGCTCCGGCGGCGGGCGCCGCTACCAGGCTGCGGGCCAGATCCCACGCCGCCTCGCCGCCCTCGATGAGCGCCTGCATGTTCTCCAGCGCCGGATGACCGCCCCCTGAGGTCGCGGTCTGCGCAGCCTGCAGGTCGAGGATCGCGCGCTCGCCATCGACAAGCGCGCCCAGGGTCGGCCGTGCGCCGACCCCGCGGTAGGTCACGAGCTTCATGGTCTGTCTCCGAAGGGGGCCGGCCATTTGGGCCGTGGCAATCGAGGGGCTTTCAGGAGGCCGGGTGGGAGTCGATCAGCACCGCGACCAGGACGAAGGGCTTGTCGCTGTCGTTGCGCCATCCGTGCATGCAGCCCTTCTGGATGATGACGTCGCCAGGCTTCAACAGGACGTCCTCGCCCTCGGTCAGCATCCAGCATTCACCCGCCACCGCCACGAAGTAGTTCAGCGTGTCCGTCTTGTGCATGGACGGGTGCTTGGCGGCCTGCAATTCCTCCAGCGTGGGCACGTGCACGCTCTTGAGCCGAGCGTGGCTGTCCAACCAATCCTCAGGCGCCTTGCGTGAGGTGGTGTTCGGCATCAGGTGTACGATTCGAAACACCGCGCCGCCATCTGGCGGCTCGTGGGTCATCGACTTGCCCGCAACCGGGTCCTCGGTCCCGCTGAGGTCGGCCGGGGTTTCGGTGTTGAGCCAGAGATCCATGCCGGGCGCGCCGGGCGCGTATTCCGGCAGTGTGGTGATGTCTGTCTGGGTGAGGACGTCGGACTTACCGTCGGCGCGGTTTCCGACCACGTACTTCATCGGCATCTGAGGGTCTCCCTGGCATGAGCGCCTCCGTCCTGAAAGGCGCCTTATCGTTGTCGGCGGCCGCGCGGAAGCCTGTACGGTTCCTAAGGAGCGGTACGAAAACGTGTATACTGGTACCGGCAACATCGTCAAGTTCTTCGATGTCGCGCCGAGGCATGCACGGTCGTTAACGTCGGAGTGGGAGCGCGCGCCGTCGCAAATTGCGGTCGGCCGCCAACCGGTGCATGACTACCCTATGGACTTGGAGAGCGACGTTTGATTCCGCCCGCGCCGACCGTCGGCGTACGCCTGACCGAAAGACACCAGCGCTTGGTCGAGGAGATGGAAGCGATCTTCCTCTCCGAGGGCTTCCGCGACCTGACGGTCAACGACCTTGCGGCGCGCTTGCGGTGCTCGAAGAGGACGCTGTACGAACTGGCGCCAACGAAGCAGGAGATCGTCCTGCTGGTGATGGAGCGCTGGCTAGCGCGGGTGCGCTACATGGGCTCGCTCGCCGCCGCCGAGAAGTTGGACCCGGCCGACCGGATGCAGGCCTACCTGACCCCTGGCGTGACCGAGTCGGCGATGGCCAGCAGCCGGTTTGTCGAGGACGTGCAGTCCCTGCGGCCGGCGACCCTGCTGCTGGAGGCCCACCAGCGAGAGCGTATCAACGTGCTGCGCGAGATCGTCGAGAATGGCGTTCGCAGCGGACGGTTCCGGCCGGTCCATGCTCACTTGGTCGCCGAGATGTGCCTTGCGTCCATCGCTCGCTTCAACCAGCCCGAGTTTCTGCGCGATGCCGGCCTGAGCTTCAGCGAGGCGTTCTCCGAACTCTACCAGATCCTGACCGAGGGCTTGGCCCCGAGGTCCGGAACTAGGAGAGGCCGCCGCGACACCTCTCGTCCATCGGCGTCCGAAAAGGCCTGACGGCCGGCCGCCGATATAGCCCCGCTGTCCTGACGATCGCCACCACGCCGCCGCGCGACCGGCTGCGCCGCTGCCGCGGTCGCTTGGAGCCCCCTTGACCCGAGTGCGGTAACGCGGTACACAAAATGGTACCGCCCAACGAGCGGGCGTCGGGGCTCAGTCTCGGCGATTAATCACGGCTGTGGGCAACGCACGGTCAGGGGGAGGGAGTCGGATGCATCAAGCTCTACGTCGCCACGCAATGCTGCTGGGCACGGCCTGCGCTGCCGCCGTCGTCGCGGGCCATGCCCGCGCCGCCGAGGCGCCCGCCGCGATTGAGGAGGTGATCGTCACCGCGCAAAAGCGGTCCGAGAACGTCCAGAACGTTCCCATTTCCGTAGTGGCGCTCGGGGGCGAAACTCTGGCCAAGACCGGCGTCACCAATGTCGACGCCCTGCAGCGGTTCGCGCCGGGTCTGACGGTCGCCAACGTGGGCAGCGGCTTTGTCAGCTACACCTACCTGCGCGGCGCGGGCACCAACCAGTTCGACTCCGGTTCGGACCCGTCCGTGGCTTACTTCCTGGACGAGGTCTATCTCGGCGGCTCCGCGGGCCTGCAGGTCGATCTCTTCGATATCGACCGCGTCGAGGTCCTGAAAGGTCCGCAGGGCACCCTGTTCGGCCGTAACGCCGCGGCGGGCGCGATCAGCATCACCACGCGCCGGCCGTCCCCGAACGCCGCGGGCGACTTCAGCGCAGAGATCGGCAACTTCAACGCCCAGACCCTGCGCGGCAGCGTGACCGGGCCCTTGGGGAACGGCTTCGCCTACCGCTTGTCGGCCGGCTACAAGCACCGCGACGCCTTCACGGAAAACCTGGCTCCCACCGGATCCGATCCGGGGACGGTGAAATCCTTCGGCGTCCGGGGGCAGCTCGAGTGGCGTGGTGAGAAGGCGACCTTTCTGCTCAGCGGCGACATGCTGAAGGCGGACAACGGCATGAACGCGCAGTTCATCTCGTCGGCGGCGAAGAACGGGCAGCTCTCCGCGGCGGCGATCGCCGCGCTACCGCCGGGCGAGTCGTTCTACGCCCACTTCTACAACGTCGACGGCTTCGAGCGGCAGGACGTGGCCTCGCTCACGGGACGGCTCGAGTGGGAGACGCCGCTGGGTCAACTCACCAGCATCACTGCCTTGCGTTCGAACCACTATAAGCGCCTGCAGGACCAGGACGGGACCATCGCCGCTGCGACAGCCTGGAACTCGCGGGAAGTCGCCCGCACCTTCAGCGAGGAAGTGCGCCTCACGGGCGACCGGGGCCCCCTGAACTGGATCGCAGGTATCTATTATTACGACGCGGAAATCGACCAGACGCACATCTTCGAGCACGGTCCGGCCTTTCCGGTAGTCGCCCTGCAGAACGTGTCGCGGGTCGATATTTCCCAGATCAACACCCGCAGCTACGCTGCCTTCGGCCAGGCCACCTACCACTTCACGGATCGGCTCGATCTGACGGTGGGCGCCCGCTACACGCACGACAAGAAGAGCGACGACCGGTCCGTAAAGACGAACCTGCCGGTCTATTTTGTGTCCGCTTCCGACAGCTGGCAATCCTTCGATCCTGCGGTGACCTTGCAGTACCAGGCCACCGACACCCTGATGGCCTATGCGTCGTATCGGAGGGGCTACAAGAGCGGTGGCTTCCAGACCCTGTTCCCGGCCAATGCCACGGTCGCGGCGACGCCCTTCCTTCCGGAGCGGGTCAACTCGTACGAGCTCGGCGTGAAGAGCCAGTGGTTCGACCGCCGCCTGCTGGCCAATGCGGCACTGTTTCGCGCAG
This sequence comes from Phenylobacterium conjunctum, assembly GCF_042679085.1. Classification (NCBI taxonomy): domain Bacteria; kingdom Pseudomonadati; phylum Pseudomonadota; class Alphaproteobacteria; order Caulobacterales; family Caulobacteraceae; genus Phenylobacterium; species Phenylobacterium conjunctum. Next base: position 37,353 of record NZ_JBHTLQ010000017.1, read on the forward strand.
ACATTGAGAACCAGCAGATCCTTCGGGTGACGGCCCCCGGCCTGACCACCATCGACAACGCGGGCGCCACCCGCACGGACGGCGCCGATCTGTCGTTCATCGCCAAGCCCGTGAGCGCGCTGCGACTTTCGGCGGACATGACCTTCCAGAACGCGAAGTTCGTCCGCTACCAGAACGGCGCGGTGAGCCTGGCGGGCTTCCACCAACTGCGCTCGCCGGACTTTATGGGCGCCTATTCGGCCGAGTATGAGATCAGCCTTGCCGACCAGGCCTCGGTCACCTTGCGGGCCGACTATACCTACCGGTCGCGGGCCTTCTTCGACAACCTGAACAGCGAGCTGCCCGGCCTGTACCAGCCTGGGTTCGGGCTGCTGAACGCCCGGATCAGCTATGCGCCGGCCAGGGCCTCCTGGCGCGTTTCGGCCTGGGGCCGCAATCTCGGTGACGAGAAGTACTACCGGAACATCGCCGTGGGCGGGGTGACCGGCGTGGCGACACCCGGCGACCCCCTGACCTATGGGCTTGGCCTGGACCTGAACTGGTAGGGTGACGAACAATTCAACTGCGCGCCGCGGCGACGCCGCGGCGCGCATCACCGGCGGTCCTGCGGCCGCCGACTGCTGATCAAGAGGAGATGCCTTTGCTGGTCGCTGCGGGACCCGCCGATGCGGTATCGGCCGTCAGAAAGGAGTTCGCGGCGGGCTGGCCCGTGGTGGCCGGCTCGATGCTGGGCATCGCGGTCGGTATCGCCGCCCTGCCGACGCCAGCACTGGGCATCGTCCTGCGTGACTTGGTGAAAGAGTTCGGCTGGTCGCGAGCGGAGATCGCCATCGGGCCGACCATCCTGCTGGGCGTGCTGGCTTTGGTGTCGCCCGTGCTGGGCTGGATCGCTGACCGGGTCTCGGCGGCGGTGATCACGACAGTTTCCCTCCTGGCGCTGGCGCTGTGTCTGTTCCTGTTCAGCCGACTCGGACCAGACATCCGGCTTTACTACGCTCTGATGGCCCTGATGGCGGTCACGGCGAGCGGCGCGGCGACTATCGTCTACGCGCGGGCGATTAGCGCCAACTTCACCGCCGGCCGCGGACGCGCCCTCGGAATCGCCATGATCGGCAACGGCGTCACCGGCATCGTACTGCCGGTCATCATGGCGCCGTACGCCGCCCACGCCGGCTGGCGGGCCGTGTTCGTCGCCCTCGCCGCCGTGGTCCTGCTAGCGACCCCGCTCGTGGCGGTGCTGATAGGTCGCGGCCGACCGCCCGCGCCGCCGCAGTCCATCGGAGCGCCGGTGACCCGCCCCGCGCTGCGGGGCGCCGTGGCCGACCCCGTTTTCTGGGCGATGTGCGCCGCGTTCCTGCTGGTCGCGGTCGGGGCGGCGGGGATGCAGCTTCACTTCCTCGCCTATCTCGCCGACGAGGGTGTTGCGCCGGCCACCGCGGGCGCCATCGCGGGCGCTATCGGCGCGGCGCTGATCGTCGGCCGCCTGGCCACTGGCTTCCTGGTGGATCGGTTGTTCGCACCTCATGTCGCAGCGGCCATGATGATGCTGAGTGCTGCCTGCATGGCGGCCATGGCGCACTTCGGCGGTCAGGCCGGGTTCCTGGGCGCGATCGCCATGGGGCTCTCGGTCGGCGCGGAACTTGACCTCGTCGGATACCTGACCGCCCGCTATTTCGGGATGGGCGGTTACGGGCGGATTTATGCGGTGTTCTACGCCGTGGTTCTGGTGGGAAGTTCGCTATCCAAGGTGCTGTACGGGCTCACCGTCGATCTTACAGGATCGTACCGGTTGGGCCTTTATGCAGCGGCAGCCATGCTCGCGGCGAGCGCAATGATATTCCTGCGCATGCGCCGCTTCACCCCGGAAGCCACGGGCCCGTCCCCACAATGAGCAAGTCCGACATCTTCATTGCCGGCGTCGGCATGACACCGTTCGGGTTGCACAAACACGCCAGCATGGCGGCGTTGTCCCGCGCGGCCGTGTCTGAAGCGCTCACCGACGCAGGTTGCGACGCGACCGGCGTGGAGGGCGTCTGGTTCAGCAATGCGTGCCAGGGTATTCTGGAGGGCCAGCACCTGATCCGCGGTCAGGTGGCTTTGCGGCCTGTCGGCTTCGAGGGCGTCCCGATCATCAACGTCGAGAACGCCTGCGCCAGCGCCACCACGGCCCTACACGGAGCCATCAACCACCTTCGGGCCGGCGCGGCGGACATCGTTCTGGCCGTCGGGGCCGAGAAGATGACCCATCCTGACCGGGCCCGCTCGTTCTCGGTGTTCGATGCAGGCTGGGATGTCGCCGATCCTGAGGCGAACCGCCGGGCGCTTGTGGCCCTGGGCGGGATGGACGAGGAGCAATTGCCTCCGCCCGCCGATCGGCGCAGCGTCTTCATGGATGTGTATGCGGCATTCGGCCGACAGCATATGCGTCTCTACGGCTCCACAGCTCGTCAGTTTGCGGCTGTCGCCGCCAAGAACCACGGCCACTCGGTGGCCAATCCGCGGGCCCAGTTTCGTCAGTCGTTTTCGGTGGAGGAGGTGCTCGCCGCCCGTGGCATCGCCTGGCCGCTGACTCTACCAATGTGCGCGCCCATCTCCGACGGAGCCGCCGCCGCCGTGGTCTGCACCGAACGCGGCCTTCGTAAGCTGGGCGCACAGGCGCGTGCGGTCCGCGTTCGCGCCTGCGTTCTCGGCTCGTCCCTCAATCGCGCGCCGGACGATCTGCGCCAGCACCTGGGCTGCGTTACGGCTCGCAAGGCGTATGAAGCTGCAAGCCTCGGTCCTGCGGACATTGACGTCGCAGAGGTTCACGACGCCACGGCTGTGGGCGAGGTGATCCAGGTGGAGAACCTAGGGCTGGCGCCCTTCGGCGAGGGCGGCGTTGCAGCGCTCAGCGGCGAAACAGCCATAGGCGGACGCATCCCTGTCAACCCCTCCGGCGGCCTTGAGAGCAAAGGCCACCCCATTGGCGCGACGGGCCTCGGGCAGATCTATGAACTGGTCGCCCAATTGCGAGGGGAGGCCGAGTCGCGGCAGGTCGCCGGCGCGCATACCGCCATCGCCGAAAACGGCGGCGGGCTCTGGGGCGTCGAAGAGGCGGTCTGTGCCATCACCATATTGTCGAAATAGTCGCTACGCCGGAACCTAAGTCGCGCGACTTCCGCCGGGACGTCCGCCCAGGGGGCTAAGGTGAATGTCCGCCAGTGGCGCATCACCGAGACTCGCTTGTGCGTAGTGCGAAAGTCCGGTTTCCGCCCTGAGCCCAAGGTCCGCTCCTGGCGCTGAAAGGCCCCCGCGCGCGCCGTTCGTTTCCTTCGCTCAACCGGATTTCTATCAGGCAGCCATGGAGATATCGCGCCATGGGCAGCACGTCCTGTCTTCGCCGCGCCACTCTCCTAAGACTAAAGAACGTCGAGGTCATACTTGGCGGCCAGACCGGGCAGCGGGTGAACAACGTCAATCTGTGAGCATATCTGGTCGCTGGGGGAGCACCAGTTCTCCACTTAATCGGGGCCGCGCCTATCAATCGCGCGGCCCCGATTAAGTGGAGAACTGGTGCAAGTAGTGTCCCAGCGTGTTTCTCACTATTATTTCTTACCACCCCCCGCGGCTCCCACCCCTACTACACCTACTACACCTACTACACCTACTACACCTACTACACCTACTATATCTACTCCCCCCACCTCCGCCACCTCCGCCACCTCCGCCGCCCCCGACCCTCCTATATCTGCAGCCTCTACTGCCGCCCCTGCCGCCCCTTCATGGGTCGGGGCTCCAGCACGTCAATTTCATTTGGCTTCGGCTGAAGCTTGAGGATGACCCTCCTCAACCCCACCGCCCGACGACAACTCTTGGCCAATGGCGAGGCGCAGGCCGCGGTTCGCGGTGGTTCCGATGAATTGGACCTCCACCCGGTCGTGAAGCTCTTCACCCCCGACGCTGGCGCGACCTGGCTCCTCACCGAGCTCGACCCTGATGACCCGGACCTGGCCTTTGGCCTCTGCGACCTTGGCCTGGGCTCCCCTGAGCTCGGCCATGTCAGCCTAGGTGAGCTCGCCCGGTTACGGGGCAAGATGGGGCTTCCTGTCGAACGCGACCTGCATTGGAAGGCTACGGCGCCCCTCTCCGTCTACGCGGCCCGCGCCCGCAAGCTCGGCTACATCCAGACCTAACCCCCATGTCGGCAGCCAAGGCCCTCGCCCCCTTCCTGCGGACCGCAGAACAGCGCCAACAACCACCCAGGCCGCCACCTAAGGGCAGTTATGATTGAACCCCTGCCGCCGCGGCTCCGCGCTCGGCTCAATGCGAACTACCTCCTCCAGATGACCCTTGGGCGGTTCGATCACCTGGTCGACCTCTACCCCTTCGTCAGGATCTCCCTGACCGGGGCGCCGGGCTTCTGGCTCCTCTCAGAGGCTGACCCAGGGGACCCGGACTTCTTCTTCGGCCTCAGCGCCAAGAACCACCGACCTCAACTTGGCTGGCTTCGTCTCACGGGCATGGAACGCTACGCCCAACGTCGCGGCCTGGGTTTAGAGCGGGACCTGACCTTTGCGCCCACCATGAGCCTCGGGGCTTATTTTGAGCAGGCCCGCTCTGGGGGCCAGGCGCTCGGGCCGGGCCAAGCTCGATGACCTTCCTCATCACCGAGCCTGCGCTGAAGGAGTACCGGGCTCGGGCCGCAATTTCTCGTCGCCACGCCAGAAGCTTCCTCACCACCACAGGAGCTTGGCTTGTTCGATCTCACCTACACCGACCGCCTCCCCCTCGTGCCCGAGGCCATTCTGCGCCAGCACAAGGTTCATGAGCCCCACGACACCCGCTTCCGCGCCGCCGCCCGTCTGCTGCAGGCCCTGTGGCGAGACCGCCGCGACATCCCCATGGGCTTCTACGTCAACGGCAAGGGCCGCAAGACGGCTCTGGGCAGCCGCCTCAGCGCCTTCGCCGCGGCCGCTGGGGCCAACTTCCTCAGCCCCGAACTTCAGCGACTGACCCGCCGCGAACTGGCCTATCGCGAGCCTGGGGCCATGATCGATGAGCACCGCGTCTGGTCGAACATGCTGTCCTCCATGCCGCTCACCTTCAATCTGTTCGGGGGACTGAAGCTCAACCGGGACCTGGCGCACGCGGTCTGCCGCACCCTGTGGCCGGAGCTTGTCCAGGACATCTGCCATATCCAGTTCGAGCACTCCCCGGGCCGGGGCGACCGCACCTTCACCGATGACGGCACGGCCTTCGACGTGCTGCTGTCCTGTCGGGACGCGCAAGGCGCCAAGACCTTCGTGGCCATCGAGGTGAAGTACTCTGAAGCCATGGTCGAGCCCGCGGCCCGTGGGCGTCCGCGCTATGAGGAGCTCTCTGAGACCTGCGGCCTCTACCACGATCCCGCCGACCCAACCCTGCGGACCAGCCCCTACCAGCAGCTGTGGCGCGAACACATGCTGGCCGAGCAGCTCATCTCCTCCGGGCTCTACGATCGCGGCGTCTTCGTCTGCCTGGCGCCGCGGCTCAACCACCAAGTCCAGCAGGCCTGCGTCGGCTACGCCCAAAAGCTCTTTGAACGCGACGGGGCCTGCGGGTTTGACGCCCTTGCCCTCGAAGAGATGATCGGCACGATCCGCGAGGCCGGAGCCGAGGACTTCGCCGCGGCGCTTCATGAGCGCTACAGCGACTTCACCCCCGTCCACGCGCTGATCTGAGGGGACCATGAGGGTCATTCCAGCAGCCCGGGGCCGGATCGCCCAGGACGCGCTCTTAGGCGCGCTCTATAGCCTCCTGGAGGCGGCGGCCGCTCAAGCTTCGTCGGCGTCCTCCCTTCAGGACATGGAGGCCATTGCCGAGCTCTGCGCCGACAGCGCCAAGGCCGCCGCGGTCATCGCGATCATCGGGCGGCGGAGCCTTGCTCCAGCTCCTAGCTAGGGAGGCCCTCCTCCGCCACACAGGGCGACACCGCTCGTTGGTGTCGCCCTCCCTTGCAAAGCCGCCGCGGGCGGCGAAGTTCTTCATTGAAGGAACCGAGGTTGCCAAGAACATCACCTACCAGGTCTACGCGCACCGACATGCACGATGGGTTGCGCGAGAGGGCGGTCCACTTCGGCGTGGAGAGCCTGGACGAAGTCGAGGCCCTGGCCTTGCTCCTAGGCCGCTCCATCGACCGCGGAGCCAAGACCTGGGCTGAGGTCCTCCTTCGTCGGTGGTCCAACCTCGAGAGTGTCCTCGCAGCGGACGTCGAAGACCTCGCCCCCATCGTCGGGCGCCAAGCCGCTGTCGATCTAAAGCTCCTTCGTGACATCAACCGCAGGATCGCCTTTGGGGCGCTAAAGCGCAGCGAAGTCCTGTCCAGCTCCGAGGCCCTACGCCGCTATCTGTGCGCCAGGCTCGCCGATCATCCGCGCGAGCAGTTTCGGGTGCTGTTCCTCAACAAGCGCAACCAGCTCATCCGCGACGAGCTGATGGCCGAAGGCACCGTGGATCACGCGCCGGTCTATCCTCGGGAGGTGGTGCGTCGCGCCCTGCAGCTTAGCGCCTCGGCCCTGGTCCTGGTCCACAACCATCCAAGCGGCGATCCGACACCGTCGGCCGCCGACGTGGCCATGACCAAGGAGGTGATCCAGGCCGGCACGGCGCTCAAGGTCACCGTCCACGACCACGTGATTGTGGGGGCGGGGCAAGTCGCAAGTATGCGCAGTTTGGGCCTGATCTAGGTCCAAACGTCACGTAGCAACCCGCGCCAAGATCACACGCCTACGGCTTGAGGAGCTCGAAGCCTGGCACGCCCAGGGCCTTGGCGAACCTTTCGATGTTGTCGACAGAGACGTTGTACTCGCCCCGCTCAACGCCGCCGACATAGGTCCGGTGGACCCCGCATTCGTCGGCGAAGGCGTCCTGGCTCAGGCCCTTGGCCTTGCGCAGCTGGCGGACATTCGCCGCCAGAACCCTCCGCAACTCTGAAGCACCCGCCTCGACCATTTTGGCACGATGAAGGGGGTGATGACTTTGACGCGACAGTCTATAGCTAGCATTTTTACAGCTTGGAGATGAGTGTGCCCGACGAACCAACACCACCCGAGGCGGAGAAGCCGGCGAAGTCCTGGCTGGAGGCGAATACCAAAGCCATAAGCATGCTTGGGAGCGCGTGCATCATCACCGGCTGGGGTTTCATCCACCGGATGCACGACGCCCCCAGCCCGCCTGCGATCGAGCAACAAGCTCCACCCCGCCAAACTGTGTCCGCGCCGCTTCAGATCGCCAATGGCGACGCCGTCATCCCACAGGATGAAATCGCCGCCCTCTACGGCGCGCCAAACCCCGCCACAGTCTCAGCCGTCCTGCAAAAGGCCCGCGAGTTCTGCAACGCGACCGGCACAGATGAGAAACCCCTGAACGCGGACGTGCTCGCCGAGATGGCCAATGGCGAGATCGCGGCCTTTGACGCGGTGCGCAAACGCGGCGTCGCCCTCACAGAGGCCGACAAGGCCTGCTACCGGGACGCCAACATCATGGCCTACCAAAACGTCGAGAACACGACGTACATCGAGGACGCTTCCGGCAACACGGCGGACGCCCAATGAGCCCCCTCAGACCAAAGGGTGCTCGTACGGGTCTGATCGTCGCCTCGACCGTAGCTGGGTTCCTGATCGCTCAGTCGCCAGCCTGGGCGCGCGTGGACCTGCCAGACTGTGACGCGATCCAGAACCAACAGGCGGTGGCGCGGCAGAGCTGGGGGCCAGATGGGGCGCCCTTTGGGACGCCTTACGCCTCTTGGACCGCCAGCGATTTCGCAGATCTCGCTGGTCGGGTCGCAGATTGCGGCGGCGACGCCGCCTATGTGCGCTGGCAGGCCACGCTGCATGCCCAGCACTACACCCGGGAGGACCTCACAACGGCCCCTCCCCTCCCGCCGCCATCGCCGCAAGCGCTCGCCCCGGAGCCAGTTGCTCAGGCTCCAGTCGCGCCGTCGTTAGATTCCGCCTCCGACATCATGGCCGCCGCCGCGCCTTCGCGCGAAGCCACAGAAAGCATTGGAATGTCGCAAGAAGACTTCAGCCTCCTCTTCTTCTCGCTCGGGGTCTTGATCGGCATGGCGATCTATATGATCCCAACGATCGTCGCCTTTTGGCGCAAGCACGCCTACGCCTGGGTCATCGCAGGCGTGAACCTGTTTGGCGGGTGGACCGGGGCCGGCTGGATTGTCGCCTTCGTCTGGGCGGTCTGGCCGACGGAAAAGGCGCTTATCGATCCGCTCATCGGCAACGTCACCGGCGTGGGCGTCCGCAATGCGGGAGACGCGGTTGGCGCGGCCCAATACGGCGTTGACCGCGGCCGCACGGTTGAAGCTGCGACAGCCCCCGCCCCTGAGGATCGCCTGGCCATCCTCGAGCGCCTCGCCCGGCTGCGCGATCAAGGCGCCCTGTCGGAGGAGGAGTTCCAGGCTGAGAAAACTCGACTGGGCTAGGGCGCGTCCGGGGGCAGGTCGGGGTCGGCGCGAGGATCCTCGACCAAGCCTTCGGTGATCAGCCAGTCGAGTTCATCCTCGGCCCTTAGCAGGTCGGCTTCGGGATCCGGCCGCCACAGCCGCAACTCGATCTCCGGCCCGTACCAGTACGGAGACTGCTCTTCAGGCGGCGGCTCCGCGAAGGAGACTTTGGAGGCTCGGGCAGACCCATAGAGCGACGCCCCGCCGAGCCTCGCCTCGATGGTCTTGAGCTTACGGCGCCCCCAAGCCTCAATGTTCGCAAGGCGCTGTCGGTCGTCCTCAGGGAGCCCCTCAAGGTGAGCCAAGACAGCCTCTAGACGCGTGCGTTCAGCCAGTTGGTCGGCGATGAGGGCGACGAACCGCCCACGACGGTCTTCGCGTTTCTGATAGGCGGCGAGCCGCTGGCGCCTAGCCTCCGCGATCGCAGCAGCCCGCGCCTGTTCTTCAGCCTTGCGTCGCCGCTCGATCTTGTAGGCGGCATGACCTGCCAGCCCCACCACCACGCTCTCCAGGGCGTCTACGAAGGTGTAGCCCCGGCGCTGGGAGAAGGTGCGGCGAAGCCCCGACCAATCGTTTTCCTGGATGATGAAGGCCAGACGACCTGAAGGGCTGAGGTCCCAGGTCGGCCAGGGCTGGCTGTCTCCGCCCCAACGATCTCGTTCGGTCTTGCGCCTCTGCTCCTGCGGCGTCGGGGTGTGGGGCGTCTTGTGGGGGATCTCGTCGATCTTGAAGGCGATCGTCTCACCCTCCACAACCAGATGTGCGGCCTCATCGCCGGGCTCGAGTCGCCAACCTCGGGAAGCGCCAGCTGCGAGAAGCTTCTCCAAGAATTCCAGAGCAATGGGGGCAGATGTTCGTGCGATGGCCATTCGCACCGCGGCGCGCCCCCGCACGCTCACGAAGCCGTCGCTGTCCTCGCGGCCCTTCTCGAGGGCCCGCTGCGTCGGCAGGAGCGCCTTGGCTATATCGGGTCGGGAGGCGCTCACGCTCGTCGGGCTCGAGCGCTCGGATACCTCTTGGACAGAGGTCTCACCCTTGGTCACCTCCTGCGCCTGGCTTGGCTGTGCGGCAGGCGCCTGCAGCGCCTTTGCCTGCTGCATCGCTGCGGCGACCGCGGCCGGCAGGGTGGGCCCATCTGCAAACCTGACGACATCGAGGTGAGGGCCTGAAGCTGGCCTAAGCTTTGGCCTCGGAAAGACCATGCCCGCCCGAACCTTAGCCCAGTAGCCTCGCCCGGGCGTCGGAATCTCGAAGCGGTCGCAGACCTTTCGCAGTCCGACGTCCGACAAGCCGTACTGGGGCGCCAACTCGCTGAGTGGCCGGGTCCAGACAGCGTCAAACAGATCCTTTCGCGAGAGCGTGACCATGGCGAGCTCCTGGTGGCGGCGCAGTCCACCTAGGCGAAGAGCCTGGCGGCTAGCCGTGGCCCATATCCAGTTCGCGGCAATGTGGCCTTGATCGGGCGCAGGCCTGGCCGAACCTGACCTTGAAGGCGCGATGCCGGGCTCCCAATGGTCTCAACGTAGTGGCCCTTCGCCGGCATGTTGAGCAACGACCGCCACCTCGCATGCCCGATCCACGGCCCATCCACCGCTGCCTTCACGTGCCAGCACCTCGCCGCACCCTTCGCGGGCCGCCCCCTAGGTATCAATTCCGCGCATAGCGGACCTCGGCCGGACGCTTGGTGCAATGAATGTGAGACGCGCGCACAGCAGTGGCGTGGATGGCATGGCGAGGCCGCCCAGCTCCTCGGCGTCACATGCGTTTGTGGCAGTTGCTACGATGAGATACGCGCACGTCACCGACGAGCGCCTTAGATTGCATCCTGCTAGTCGCCATCGAAGTTTGAGCATGGTGCCCGGCCCACTCCCAGCCACCGATCCGGGGTCGCACACTGAATTGAGACCCCTACGTTGGGTCGGGACGCCTCCTAACGAGCTCCGCGCTGAGATATTGCGTGCGGTCAGGCTGGACCAGGCTGAAGAGTTTCACCGATCTCGGCAGAGTCATAGCCAAGCAAGCACGCTTTCAATCCAGTGTGCGTTCTGGCTCGTGGGCCTTGGAATCGCGATCTCCAACATCCGCCTGGGTGCCTAAGCTGGCAATGAAGGGCAGGCAGAAGCCGGGAATGCAACGCGGGTTAGCGTCAGACAGACTTATAATTATTTGTATTTATTCATGTATTACGCCCACCCAAGCCATTGCATAGAATGACAGATTGCCAAGGGTTCCATCTGAAGATGTAAGGGCCTCTGGAGTTGCGCCTTATGCAGGGCGACGCCGAGCCTTTGCGGACACAGCATGAACATCGAAACTCACCCTCGTTACCGCGCTTTGGATGACAACTTCGAAGAAACTTCGCTGACAGACGAAATAAAACTGCACGTGATATATGCCGCGTTGGAGTTCCCCCCAGTCTCCGGGTCACACATCGATCATCCCGGATATCATATTGACCGGTTCGCTTACGCCGTCGAACTCTCTGATGACGACCATCTGCGCAATCTTGCCTATGCGAATACCCGCAAGCTTGCGTTTCGGCACGTTTGTACTGAAATCGAAAGTCACGCTGAGAAGCACCTTCACAAGCTATTGAAGCTAGAGGCTTACGAATTCGCCCGAGGCCTTGAAATCACCTCGCCCGACGCAGCGGCGATCATCCATGGCTGGCGTCCAAATCCGCTCATTGCGGAATTCGCCCGCGCCTACTCCCCGTTCGATGATCGCGCCGAAGACCTCTACCGGACGACGAAGCTGCTCGACTCGGCAGTCCAGGCGGACAGGTTGCCGGCCAAGCAACCGCTTGCAGATTGGGTTCGTATCGCGCGCAGCCACGGCGTCCGGGTTACCCAAGAACTCCAGCATGCGACAGGCTCAACTGACGGCATCCCAGAAGATGTGCTGCAGGGACGGTCCCGGCAGGAACGTGAGCTCCGCAGCGCTGAAAAGAAGGTGATGTACTATAAGGAGCGGCTCGACGCCGCCAATGCGAAGTTGGCCAGCTTCAGCAACCGTGACCAGGACGTCGCAGACGCCACTGCGGTGGTCATTTTCGACGAGCTCAACAGCGCCCGCGGCAAGGAGTTGTCGATTAGGGACGTGCAGAAGCTGCTTCTCGATCGAGGCGTCGAAATTTCTCACAACACCTGGCGCAACCAACTGCAGCGTGGCCGCGCATATCTTGAACGGATGCAAAATAAATCTTCGTCAGACATGCAATAGAGGCCCTGGAAAACCCCTAGGGTATGGGTGGGGGCACGGCGCGCAGCCTGAAAAACCCTCTGAACAGCACAAGACCTACGTACAACCGTGGAGCATTAGCTGGGTTAATTGATCGCCCTCATCAATCTGAGGACGAACATGCTTCTAACCCAAACTCATGCCCAACATGGCTCCAACGATGACGGCCCCGAGGTCCGGCCCGACATCGTCAACTCCTCCACGCCTCCGGTGGCGGTCGCAGCGCCGACGACGACAAACAATCCGGCAGCCCTCTGCTCTACGCCCGCGTCCGACCTGGGTAGCGGCCTCCACGACACCCACGAACTGGGCTTCGCTGACCAGATCGCTCAGGCGTCTAACTCGGCGACCGAAGGTGTCTCCATTGAGGTCGACGAGCAGGGCAACGCGGTCCTCGACGAGGTTCTGACGTCCGATGGCGTGGTGCCGATTGTCCGCAATGGTATCGACCCGGTCCCCAGCGGCGCGAGCTTCCGTCTGATCCCCGCGAAGATCGACGAGCTGGAGGCGATCGAGGATCTTGGGGCTCTGGCCGTCGCGCTGAATTTGAACATGGTCCGCGGCGATACTCCCCGCGCGCTTGCCCTGCTCAACAAGGTGAAGGACCTGAACCCCGCGGGCATGGCTGCCTTCGCGTGGGGCATCGGCCCGCTGCTCCCGCCCCCTACCCCTAAGCCTAAGGTCCGTTCGAAGTCGAAGCCGCGTCATGCGCGCCAGCGCGTCACGTTTCCCAACCTCTTCGCGGCGATCGATGACAACGCCCACCGTGAAGCCGGCACGGGCGAGGTCACCCCGCCGAACTCCATGGCCATGGAGGTCAAGCGCGGCGAGCCCGCTGATCGCGCCGAAGTCCATGCGGACGCCACCGATGCTGAGGGCTCCAACAATGCCTAAGCGCGATCCTGGGACCGAAGAACGCAATCGCCTCCGCAACCTCCCGGGCGAGGACGGCGAAATCTGGCGCGGCGTCTACGGCCGCGATGAAGCCGATTGGCTCGAGGCCCTGACGTGGGAAGAGGATGAGGCCCAGCGCCAACGTCCGCACATCATCTTGAAGAAGTACAACGGGTCCCGCGGCAAGCCGAACCGCAAGGCCACCCAAAACGCCCGCGAGATTGTGACGCCTCCGGCCGAGAAGAAGGAGGGCAATTAGTGGCTCCGCAAGTGCAACGCCAGGCGAACCCCTTCCAGCGGGCGGCTCCGCCGCCCGCGCATTTTATCAACGAGCGCGACTTTGCGGCCATCTACGCGGCCGCGGAGTTCGCGTCCAAGTTCAACCTCGTCCTTGATGGCCACGTGACGATCCTCTGGGACCGCCTGGCCGATGCGCGCGCCTCGTCGCCTCAGGCTGAGCTGACGGCGTTCCTGAAGTGTTTGCGGGCCTGGTACGCCCATTGGGGCATCTCGCCCGCCTGGATCTACTCGCATGAGACCGGCCATAAGGTTGGGCCGCACACGCACTTTGCCATTGCTGTGCCCGTGATGGACTCCCCTTGGGCGCTCCCCTATCGCAGCAAATTCAAGGTGTGGGCGAGCCGCTACTGCATGCACCGGACCGGCCGCAAAGTGCCCGGCGCGTTGCGTGTCCGCTTGCCGAACAAGCCGACCCCCTGGCTGCACTGGTTGAACACCCACTACCTGCTGAAGGGCTATGATCCGGCAGCCATTGTCCAGGCCGCCGAGCTAGCGCCTGACCGCCGCGCCGTGAGGCTCGGCGATCTGATCGCATTCCCTTGGCGCGATCCTGGTCCGCGGATGTTCCGCAATCGGGTGGGCGTGTCCCACGCCTTGGGTCCGGGCCAGCGCAAGGTTGGCATTCCGGCGGGTCTTTACGATCCCGCGAACTATGCCTCGGTTGTCGATCCGTTTGGGCTCACTTCGGTTCTTCGTCCGCAACCGCCCTTCCTGTCCCGATATGATCAAGGCCTCCGGGACGTCCGAATGCTCTATCCAGTCGACTTTCTGGACCGAGTCCGTCCTCCTCTGACCGCCATCAATGCCCCGGCTGACCTCGACTTCGCGGACATGACCGCGGGGCTCGACGTCTAGAAGCGCCCTCACCCGCAACTTCCGACCGCACCCACCGAAGCCCACCCATGCGTCGTCTCCAGACCAAGACTGGCACGGTCCACCTGCGCCGCACAGGCCGCCGGAATTGCCGCGCCCTTATCGGTACGTGCGGCCGGCCTACCTGTCCTTCGCTGTCGCACGGTCGGGAGGCGGCTGCGGGTGGGGGCTGGACGACGACGGTCCGATGACCCGCCCGGAACCTCGACTGATCACGGCGAAGGAGGCCGCAGCCTATTTCAGCCTGCCGGTGAAGACCTTCGAACGCCTGCGACTGGGCCGGGTCTGCTTCGGGGCGCGGGTTCTCTATGACCGCTACGCCCTGGATGCTCACCTTGACGAGATTTCCGGCCTTTCCAAACCGTCCCGACTTGCCGTCATCGAGGCCAATGATGCCGAAGCCGCCCTTGACCGCTTCCACCATGGTCTCCGTCATGCTGCCGGGCGTTCATAGGGTCCGGAAACGCCGGGCGAATGGCGGGGTGGCCGAGTACTGGTATGCTTGGCGCGGTGGCCCGCAAATCCTGAAGGCCCAGGCCAATAGCGACGTCCTGCTTGCACGCGAGGTGGCGCGGGCGACACCGAAGGCGATCCAGGCCTATGAGGTCGAGAGGAAGCCCCGCGGCGACCAAAACTACCTCTACGGGCTGATTACGCGCTACCTGGTGACCATGGCAGAGGACGACACTCTCGCCGCCCGGACGAAGGCCGACCGTCGCAAACACCTGGACCGCGCCCGCAGCGACTTGGGCCAGATGGAACTACGGGCGCTTGAGAGCCGCCGCGCCCGGGCCACTCTCATTGAATGGCGCGACCGCTACAAGGCGACGCCCAAGACGGCCGACGAGCTCCTTGGCGCTGTCTCGACCGTCTTGAAGTGGGCGCATGACCGGGGCGAACTGGCGACCAATCCGGTCGAGGACTTTCCGCGGCTGTACAAATCGAACCGCGCAGAGGTGATCTGGGAAGATCACCACCTGGAGATCCTGCTGCAGAACTCAGAGCCGGAATTCCAGTTTGCAGTCCGTCTGGCGGCGCTCAGCGGCCTGCGGGAAGGCGACCTAATTGAGCTGCCCTGGAGTGCGGTCGGCACAGACTCGATCGTCTGGCAGACCAACAAAAGCCGTCGCCGCCGGACCATCGTCATCCCGATGACCAAACCCTTGCAGAAGCTGCTGGCCGAAATCCCAAAGCACGCGACAACTGTACTGGCGTCTAGCCGCAAGCGCCCCTGGAAGCAGGCTGGGCTTGCGGCCGCTCTCCGTCGCGCCCGCCTCGACGCGCTTGAGGCCGCGCGCAAGGCTCAAAACGACCCTCAGGCGGAAAGCGGGATAGAGGGCCTGCGCTTCCACGATCTTCGCGGCACCGCGGCCACCAACTACCTGCTCGCGGGGCTTGAGATCGCCGACGTCGCGCTCATCCTGGGATGGAAACCCGAGCGCGTCCGCGAGATCGCAGCCCGCTACATCAGCGCCGAGGCGATGGGTCGGGCGATGGTGAAGCGCATGGGGAAGAACGCCCCGAAAACAAAAGCTGTAAACCGCCTTGTAAACCGCACGCAGGCGGCTCCTCGTCGAGCGACAAATTCCTGAGGGAATTCCTTGGCTGGGGAACTAGGACTCGAACCTAGAATGACGGTACCAAAAACCGCAGTGTTACCATTACACCATTCCCCAGCAGGAACGGCGTCGGGCCGGGGCCCGCGCGAGGCGGTGTGATTAGCGCAATGAATCCGCGGATGCAACGCCCCTCGGGGGCGTTTTCCCACAGGAAAAGCGCGGACGCCGTGACGGGGCTTTCGTCCGTCCTCAAAGGATTGTCGCAAACCGGCGAAGAGGTCGCCTTGGTCGCTTGCAGCGGCGAAATCCGTCCTCTATAAGCCCCCTCCTCAAGTCGGAGTGTGGCTCAGTCTGGTAGAGCACCGCGTTCGGGACGCGGGGGTCGCAGGTTCAAATCCTGCCACTCCGACCAATTCCTCCCGCAAAATTCCAGCTTCCAGAACGACGGGCGAATCCCGGCCGTGATCGATGTCGCCGGGTGGCGTTCAGGCGTCGGGCGCGGGCTCGGCGTAGCTGCTGCGCACGAGGCGCACGAAGGCCGCCCGGATCCGGTCCCAGTCCTGGCCGGACTGCAGGGCCACCCCGGAAAAGCCGCCCATAGCGCTGGAGGCCAGGACCAGCTGCTGGGCCGCGGCGATGAGCACCGCGTTGAGGGCCGGAGCGTCCACCCCCGCCGGCGCGACGAGGTCGCCGCGGGCGCGAGCCATCCACTGCAGCATCGCCGCACCCCGGGCGCGACTGAGCCTGGCGACCAGGGGCGAGGCGTCGGAGATCTCCCAGGCGGCGATCCTCTGGACCAGCACGTCATCGCGGAAGCTGTCGAGGAACCGCAGCAGCAGGTGCTCGGCGAAGGCGGCGTAGGTGGGAGCCGCCACGGCAGGCCCCGCATCCAGGCTGGCCTCCAGCCGCAGGGCGAGTTCGGCGCCCATGGCGTCGACCAGGCCCTCCAGCCCACCGAAGTAGCGATAGATCAACTGCTTGTCGCAGCCCGCCTGGCGGGCCACGGCGTTGACGCCGAACCCCTGGAAGCCGGTCTGGGCCAGGACGTCGCGGGCCGCGGCCAGGATGGTGGCCTCAGTGCGCGCCCGATCGCGCAGTCTGGGATTGGCGTCGTCGCTCACCGTCCCTTCCTCGCACGCCGCCCGCGCGCCTGTCCACACGATGTCACCGCTTGGTGAGAAAAAGGCTTGCGGAGGCGACGACGCTGCTCTAGTCCTAATGTCACCGCTTGGTGATATCCAAGGAGCCAACATGACCGACGCCCGCTACGGGGCCCTGGACCCCACCCGTATCGCCCCTCGATCCCGCGCCCTGGGCGCAGCGACCATCGTCCTGGCGATCGGGTTCAACCTGCCCTACGCCGGGCTCGCCGCCAGCTTCGACTATCCCCAGGTCTTGCGCCGCCCCGCGCACGACGCCCTGGCGATGTTTCTGGCCGCCGGCCCGCAGCTGATCCTGCTCTGGTATGGCTTCTTCGCCTGCGCCCTGGCCTTGACCCTGCTGGCGCCTGGCCTCGCCGTCACTCCAGCCCGGCTGGCGGCCCGGCCGGCCCTGGCGCTGGGGGCGGCCTTGACGGGCGCCCTGGCGGGCCTCGCCCAGGCCATCGGGTTGTCGCGCTGGGTGTTCGCCGTGCCAGACCTCGCCCGCGATGGCTCCCCCGCCGCAGCCCGCGACTTCCAGCTGTTGAACGCCTGGGGCGGGGTCGCCATCGGGGAGCATGTCGGCCAGCTCCTGACCGCCGCCTTCGTGCTGCAGGTGGCGCTGATGCAGCGCACCGAAGCGGGCTCACGGCTGACCGCCGTCACCGGTCTCTGCACCGCTGGCCTTCTGGCGCTCGGCGCCGGTGAAGGCGTGGCCCTGGCCCTGGGCCGGGACGACGCGACGCTCGCCCTGGTCACGGTCGCCGGCTTCATGGCTCTGACCCTGTGGCTGATCGCGACCGGCGTGGGTCTGCTGCGCGCGGGGCCTGCGCGGACTTAAGCGCCTTGGAACGGTCAAGCTCTGGGGGCGTTGTGGCGGGAACCTGACACTGACGGAGCCTCCCCCTATGTCGCGCAACATCCTGATCAGCCTGGGCCTTGTCGGCGCCCTGTCGCTGGGCGCCTGCACCACGGTCGATCCCTATACCGGCCAGACGGTGGCCTCGAACACCCGCACGGGCGCCCTGGCCGGCGCGGCGGGCGGCGCGCTGCTGGGCTACTTGACCAACACCAACAAGGGCGAGGAAGGCCGCACCAACGCCCTGATCGGGGCCGGCGTCGGCGCCCTGGCCGGCGCGGCCGTCGGCAACTACATGGACCGCCAACAGGCCGACCTGCGCCGGTCGCTGGCCGGCACCGGCGTGACGGTGGAGCGCCAGGGCGACAACATCGTCCTCAACATGCCCTCGGACATCACCTTCGCGGTCGACCAGTCCGACATCCAGAGCCGGTTCTTCGGCCCGCTGGACGGAGTCGCCTCGGTGCTGAACCAGTACCCGCAGACCACCATCGACATCATCGGCCACGCCGATGCCACCGGCCCGGACGACTATAACCAGGCCCTGTCGGAGCGCCGGGCCGCCTCGGTCGCGGACTATCTGGTGCGGCGCGGGGTGATGTCGGGGCGGCTGTATGTGGCCGGTCGCGGCGAGAGCGACCCCATCGCCTCCAACGCCACCGACGCCGGCCGGGCCCAGAACCGGCGGGTCGAGGTGGTGGTGCGGCCGTTCCGGGGCTGACCGCCCAGCGGGCTCCGGCGAATTCTTCAACCCCCAGCGGTTGCAGGCTCTTCATCTAGGCGAAACGAGACCCGATATAGTTGGGTCTCGACCTTCCCTCCCCGCATGGGATTCGCATGAAGCAGTTCCTCGTCACCATGGCCGGCGTCTTCGCGGGTCTCGTGCTGTTCCTGGTGGGGGTGCCCTTCCTGCTGATCGTGATGGCGGCGGGCGCGGCCAAGCCGGAGCCCACCCCCGCCCATGCGGTCCTGAACCTGGACCTGCGTGATCCGCTGACGGACCAGGACCCGAACAACCCGTTCGCGGCCCTGGGCCGGCGGTCCATGTCGGTGATGAGCGTCGTCCAGACCCTGCGCAAGGCGGAGGAGGACGGCCGGGTGGCCGGGGTGCTGATCCGCCTGCCGGAGGGTGGGTTGGAGCCCGCCTCGGCCGACGAATTGCGCTTGGCGATCAAGCACTTCCGCGCGTCCGGCAAGCCGGTGATCGCCCACAGCCAGGGGCTCTATCCCTCGGGCATGATCACCTCGACCTACATGCTGGGCGCGTCCGCCGACGAACTGTGGATGCAGCCGGGCGCCTCGTTCCAAGTGACGGGCCTCGCCAACGAGGACGTTTTCTTCAAGCGCTTCTTTGAGAAGTACGGGATCGTGCCGCAGTACGAGCAGCGCTACGAGTACAAGAACGCGGTCAATCCCTACCTGCACGACGACTACACCGCGGCCCACAAGGAGAGCGAGGTCTCCTGGCTGGGCTCGATCTATCGCACCGCCGTGGCCACCGCCGCCGTCGACCGCAAGCGCACCGCCCCGGGCCTGGCCCAGGCCCTGGAGGCCGGCCCCTATCTGGCCGAGGAAGCCCTGAAGATCGGCCTGATCGACAAGGTCGGCCAGGTGAAGGAGGCCCAGACCGCGATCCTGAAGTCGGCGGGCTCCCGCGCCAAGCTGGTGGAGTTTGAGGACTATATGCGGTCCAACCGCGAGGTCGGCGCCGGCTCCGGGCCGGTGGTCGCCGTGGTCGAGGCCGAAGGTCCCATCGTCACCGGCCGGGACGGCACGGCCAATCCCTTCGCCGGCGGCTCGACCGTCTATTCCGACGACGTCTCCGAGGCGATCTACGCCGCCGCCGAGTCCAAGGACGTCAAGGCCATCGTCTTCCGGGTGAACTCGCCCGGCGGCTCTGACACGGCCTCCGAACAGATCCTGGCCGCCGTGCGCGCGGCCAAGGCGGCGGGCAAGCCGGTGGTGGTGTCCATGGGGACCTATGCGGCCTCCGGCGGCTACTGGATCTCGTCCCAGGCCTCGGCCATCGTCGCCGAGCCCACCACCCTCACCGGCTCTATCGGCGTCTATGGCGGCAAGTTCGACCTTGGCCCCGCCCTCGCCCGCTTCGGCGTCGACGTGCGCCAGACCACGGTCGGCGGCGACTATGCCGGCGCCTTTGGCATGGGCCGGGAGTTCTCGGCCGCGGACCGCGCCGCCTTCTCCCGCTGGATGGACCAGATCTACGCCAACTTCATCACCCGCGTCGCCGAAGGCCGACGCCTGCCGGAGGCTCGGGTGCGCGAGATCGCCAAGGGCCGGGTCTGGACCGGCGCCCAGGCGCGCCAGCTGGGCCTCGTCGACGAGATCGGCGGCTTCTACCAGGCCGTGGACAAGGCCAAGGCCCTGGCCAACATCCAGGGCGACGTCCGGCTGCGCCGCATGACCCCGCAAAGCTCACCCTTCGAGGCCTTTGAGAAGGCCCTGGGCGTCTCGGCCACATCGGCCCGGACCCTGGCGGCGGCGGCCTGGGTGCTCGGCGATCCGCGGGCCCAAGGCCTGCTGGACGAGATGGCGGCGACCCGGATGAGCGGTGCGGGGGCCACCGTGCTCGCGCCCCGAACGGTCCACTAGTCGGGGTCAGCGGGGGCTACGACGCCCCTCCGGCGCCTGGAAGGTCACCTCGCGGCGACCGAAGTCCAGGATGACCTTGTCGAACTGACGCAGCACGTCGACGCCGATGAGGATCGCCGGGCGGTCCTCGAGCTGCCAGAGCTTGAAGATGTGCAGGTCGGCGAACACCGCCACCAGCCGCTGGATTTTGAGGCTGCCCAGGCGCAGGGCCGGCAGGATGGCGAACTCCCCCATCGCCGTCTGGCCCGTGGCGCTGATCAGAGGCGTCTGGACGAAGCGCTCGGCCAACTCCGGGCGCATCTGCAGCACCGCCTTCTTGAGCGCCAGATTGCCGACGCTGATCTGAGCGCCGGAGTCCAGGAAGGCCGACACCGGCGCGCCCGCCACATCGGCGCCGACGATCACCAACTGGCCGAAGCGATAGCGGGCCGGCACGCTGACGATCTGCGGGCCACGATCCCCCAGGCGGGTGTCGTCGCCACGGCCCATGGCCGCGCCCTTGTTCGAGGTGGCGATCTCGAAGCGGTTGTTGCGGAAGTCCAGGCTGACCCGGCGATTGCGCAGGGCGTCCACGCCCAGCAGGCCATCCGCCCCCAACTTCGAGGCCGGCAGGGCCGGCGCCTCAACCCCATAGGCGAAGGAGCCGCCGACCTGGAGCCGGGCCAGGCGGAACATCGGGGCGGGCTCCACGCCGGCGATGCCGTGCACAGGCAGGCTGCCCTGTGGCGTCAGACCCAGGTTCGCGGCCAGCTCCTGGCTGACGACGGTGCGGTTAGCGCCCGTGTCGACGACAAACTGGAACGGCCCGCGCCCCTGCACCGTCACCGGCACGGTCATGCGCCGCGCCGCGTCGAAGGCGGTCTCCAGCAGGGTGGGCGCTTCAGCGGGCGGGGCCTGCGCAGGCGTGGTCAGGTTCACCGTGACCAGGCGGCGCTCCGCCACAGGCGCGCAGGCGGCCAGGCCCAACCCGGCAAGTCCCTGCGCCAACAGGTCTCTACGCCCCAACATGCCTCGCTCCCCGCTTTCGGGTCAGCCTAGGCCGCGCGCGGCGCAACGCAAACGGCCTTCGCGTCTCCGGCGGTCTGGACGCTAGGCCCCAAAAGAAAAGGGGCGGCGGATTGCTCCGCCGCCCCCGATCTCAAGTCTCGTTTCCGAGGCTTAGAAGTCGGCGGTCACGCCCACGAAGAAGTAGCGACCCAGCGAGTCGTACATCTGCGGGAAGGTGTTGCCGTTGCAGGAGCCCGACGGGCAGTTCGACTGACCGGTCAGCGGCGGATCCTTATCCAGCACGTTGTTCACGCCCAGACGGAAGGAGTAGTTGTCCATCACGTTGAACGTGGCCAGCAGGTCCAGATAGGACCGGGCGTCCAGCTTGGTTTCGGTCTTCGGCGCGGTGGCCGGGCTCTCGTGGTCCACCTTGGAGAAGTAGCGCCATTGAGCCGACAGCTTCAGGTCCGCCGGGAACGGGGTGGCCCATTCCACGCGGAACTTGTGACGCCATTCCGGGTTCGGGGTGGTCGAGCCGCCCAGGCCCAGGCAGATCGAACCGAACACGCCGGCGCAATCGACCTTCGGGCCGCCCGGCAGGGACTGGGTCTCGAGCTTGTCGAGCCAGGTGCCGGTGAACTGGGTGGTGACCGAGCCCATGCCTTCCAGGCCGAGGTCGTCGAGGTTGAAGCGATAGTTCGCCGCAACGTCGATACCGCGGGTGCGGAGCGAGCCGGTGTTCAGGGTGGTGTCGACGACGTAGCCGTTTTGCGACAGCCAGATCGAACCGTTCGAGTCGCGCTTCACGAGACCGCAGAAGTAAGCGTCGAGGTTGTTGACGCAGTTCTTGATGATCGTGTCGGCGCCGATGCCCGAGATGTAGTCCTCAACCTTGATGTCGAACCAGTCGAGCGAGAAGTTCGAGCCCGGCAGGAAGGACGGCTGAGCCACGAAGCCCACGGTCACGGTGTCCGAGGTTTCCGGGTTCAGGTTCGGGTTACCGCCGGTCAGGCCGTAGTACTGGGCCGCCGGGTTCTTTTCGATGGCCAGAACTTGAGCGGTCGTCAGGTTGAAGGCCTTGGCGCACTGGGCGACCAGGGCGTTGCCAGCGGTCAGGCCGGCGCACGGGTCGGTCGTGCCGTCCAGGACGACGTTTTGCGGACCGTACAGTTCAACCACGTTCGGGGCGCGGACCGAGCGCTGATAGGCGGCGCGCAGACGCAGGCCGTCGATCGGTTCCCAGTCACCACCAGCCTTATAGGTGTTGGTCTGCTTGCCGTAGGAGTAGTCCGAGTAGCGGTAGGCGAACTCGGCGGTCAGCGACTTGATCAGCGGCTTGTCTTGAGCCAGCGGAACGCGGGCTTCGCCGAAGATTTCGTACACGTCGAAGCCGGCGTCGATCGGCGGAGAAGCGCCACCGGCGCCGCTCAGCAGACCAGCCTGGGACAGGTAGTCCGACTTGAAGTCGATGTGTTCACGGCGATATTCCGCGCCGAACGACACGCCCACGCCATCATCCGCGAACGGCGACTTGATGCCGTACGGGGTCAGGTCACCACCGACGTTGGCCGAAACCACGCGCTCGGAAGCGTTACCGAACACGTAGGACGGCACTTGCAGGTAGTTCAGGGCAGCCTGGGTGACTTGGCCTTCCTGGAAGATGTTGTAGGGGACGCAGGCCTTGTCGGTGCCGGTGATCGCCGAGACGCAGACGATCTTGCCGGTGGCGTCACGACGCGCTTGCAGGGCGTTCGCGATCCGCGGCGACATGAAATAGTTCTGAGCCGACGAGTCATACTTCGTGGCGCTGTATTCCATGTAGGCGTCGTAGGTCCAGTTGTCGGCCAGGTTGCCCTGCATGCCGACCACGTAGCGGTACGACTGGTGACGGAATTCCGACTGACGGCCGCCGCCTTCAACGTTCCGCTTGGCGACCAGGACGCGTTGGACCGCGGTGGTGCCGGCGTTGGCGCCGCAGAGCTGGGTCTGCTGGGTCGCCGTCATGAAGGGGTTGTCGCAGTTGATGTCGAAGCCCGACTCGGTCGGGGTCGCGCCACCGCCGGCGAAGATGCCGCCAGGAGCGATCTGGGCGACCGAGCGGTCGTCCATGAACATGACTTGCGAGTAGACTTCAGCCCAGTCGGCCACTTGGTAGTGGGCGAAGGCGCCGAGCATGTAGCGCTCGTCCGGACGCTGGAAGTAGTTGGTCGGACCGAAGTTATAGACGTCGGTGGCCGCCACGCGCGGACGGAAGGTGTTGCCCGAAACCGTGAAGGAGCCGAAGCGGGCCGGAGAGGCCGTGCCGGAGCCGCCGCACGAGAAGGCGTTGCCCGAGTTCAGGGTGCAGACCGAGTAGTCGCGGTCGCCCTGCATGACCTTGTTGATCGAGCGGAACGAAGCGTAAGCGGTGATGTTGCCCTTACCGTCCGGCGAGTTCACGCCCATGGTCAGGGTGACTTCGGCGCCGTCGCCGTCGCGGACGTTGTCCTTCGGCAGAGCGAACTGCGACGGGTCGTTGGCGGTCTTCGCCTTGGCCTTGATCATGGCCTGCAGCGAGTCGTCGTGGTTGTTGTGCTGGTAGGTGGACCACTGGGCGTTGATCGAAACGCCTTCGAAGTCCTTCTTCATGATGAAGTTCACCACGCCGGCGACGGCGTCAGCGCCGTACACGGCCGAGGCGCCGCCGGTCAGCACGTCAACGCGCTCGACCATCGAAGACGGGATGAAGTTCAGGTCAACGGCGGGCGAGGTCGCGGAGGACGGGTTGCCCGGGCCGACGCGGCGGCCGTCGATCAGCACCAGGGTGCGCGAGGCGCCCAGGCCGCGCAGGTTCACCGTGGCGGTGCCGTTCGAGCCGTTGGAGATGCCCGAGCCCTGAGCCGCGAAGGCCTGGGGCAGGGAGTTGATCATGTCTTCGACCCGGGTCACGCCCTGGGCCTTGATGTCGGCCGCGCCGATGGCGGTCACCGGGCTGACGCTGGTCAGGTTCGGCGTCGGAATACGCGAACCGGTGACCACGATTTCCTGGACTTCGGTTTCGTCAGCAGCGAAGGCCGGGGTCACGGCCAGCGCCGCGAAAGCCGCGCCGCAGATCATCGAGGAGGCCAGCAGGCGCTCTCGCATGGAATTGGTTTTCAAGATCTAGATCCTCCAGCGGCCCGTCCGTCTTTGACAACGAAACGAGGCGCTCCCCACAACAAGGTTCGGTCCCAGGCTCGGGAACCGAGGCTGGTTACGTCGGAGTTACGAGCGTTACGAGGTAGGGGTCAACGACCATTAAGAAGCGGCAATGTTAAGGGCGCCAACCTGTCGCATTCTGGTCACAGATTTCGGCTCGGGACGCAATCGACGCACGAATTGACCCGCTTTAAGGGGCCTGAGCCGGGCGACGGCCACCGACTCCGACCGGGCTGACACAAACCCGCCGCAAGCCAGACAATAGGTTGCGCGATGGCGCCAGGGCCGCGCGGAGGGGTTCTGCGGGTGGATTCGCCCCCGGCCCCTATCGCCTTCGACAGCCGCGCCCTATCAATGACGCACACCCCCAGCATGGGATTCCAGATGCAGACCGCACCTCGCCGCCAGCCCCTCGCCGCCCGGCCCTTCGGCGTCGCCGCCGCCGGGGTCGCCGTGGGCCTCCTCGCCCTCAGCCCCGCCCAGGCCGCCCCGCCCAAGCCCAGCCGCGCCGCGGTGCTGCAGGGCCTGCTGGATTGCCGGACCAAGACTGACAACGCCGAGCGCCTGGCCTGCTACGACGCCGCCGCCTCGGCGATGGACCAGGCCGAGACCAAGGGCGACATCGTCGTCGTCGACCGCGCTCAGGCCCGCGAGGTCCGCCGCCAGGCCTTCGGCTTCCAGATGCCGTCCCTGACCATCTTCGACCGTGGTGAGAAGCCCGAACAGATCGACGAGGTCATGGGCGTGATCGCCCGGGCCAGCACCAACGCCACCGGCCGCTGGGTCCTGCGTCTGGAGGACGGGGCGGTGTGGCGCCAGATCGACGGCGATCCGCCGAACCGCGATCCGAAGCCGGGCATGCCGGTGAAGATCAAGGCCGCTGCCATGGGCAGCTTCCTGCTCAGCGTTGACGGCCAGCGCTCGTTCCGCGCTCACCGGGACGACTGAGGTCTTCAGCGGTCCTTCGGGTCGATCGCGTCCCGAAGGCCGTCGCCGATGAAGTTGAAGCACATCAGGGTCACCACCATGGTGACCGACGGGAAGACCAGCAGCCACCAGGCCAGCTCCATGTCCTGGGCGCCCCCGGCGATCAGGGTGCCCAGCGACGCCATGGGCGGCTGCACCCCCAGGCCCAGGAAGCTGAGGAAGCTCTCGGCCAGGATCACGGCCGGGATCGTCAGGGTCACATAGACCACCACGGGGCCTAGCAGGTTGGGCACGATGTGGCGGGCGATGATCGCCCCTTGGGTCAGGCCGGCGGCGCGGGCCGCCTCCACGAACTCCTTGTTCTTCAGGGTCAGGGTCTGGCCCCGCACGATGCGGCTCATGGTCAGCCACTCGACGGCGCCGATGGCCACGAAGATCAGGAAGATGTTCGACCCGAAGGTCACGGTCAGCAGGATCACGAAGAAGATGAAGGGCAGCGAGTAGAGCACGTCGACCACGCGCATCATCACCTCGTCCACCGCCCCGCCCACGAAGCCGGCCACCGCGCCCCAGGCCACGCCGATCAGCAGCGACACCGAGGTCGCCACGAATCCGATGGCCAGCGACACCCGCAAGCCCATCAACAGCCGGGCCAGCAGGTCGCGGCCCAGGGCGTCGGCGCCCAGCAGGTGTCCGGCGGTCAAGGGCGGCGCCCAGACATCGGCCTTGTTCACCGCGTCATAGCGGAACGGCGTCAGATAGGGCCCGACGGCGGCCAGGACGAACAGAAGGCCCAGCAGGACCATGCCGGCCACGGCGGCGCGGTTGCGGGTCAGGCGCCGCAGGGCGTCGTCCCACAGGCTACGGCCGCGAACGGCGGCCTCCAGGGTCTGGGCGTTGCGATGGGCGTCGGGGGTGGCGATCATGACAGGCGCACCCGCGGGTCCAGCAGGGCGTAGAGCAGGTCGGCCACGAGGTTCAGAAGCAGGATCAGGGCGGCGTAGAAGATCACCATGCCCATCACCACCGTGTAGTCCCGCTGCAGGGCGC
Organism: Phenylobacterium conjunctum; assembly: GCF_042679085.1. NCBI lineage: Bacteria > Pseudomonadati > Pseudomonadota > Alphaproteobacteria > Caulobacterales > Caulobacteraceae > Phenylobacterium > Phenylobacterium conjunctum. The sequence goes on from NZ_JBHTLQ010000017.1 coordinate 63,447, forward strand.
TGATGACGAAGAACTTGCCCAGGCCCGGCAGGTTGAAGATCTGCTCCACCACCAGCGAGCCGGTGATCAGGGCCGCGCAGGCCGGCCCCAGATAGCTGACCAGGGGCAGGATGGCGGCGCGCAGGGCGTGGCGGAAGACGATGCGATGGGTCGGCAGGCCCTTGGCGCGAGCGGTGCGCACATAGTTGGAATGCAGCACCTCGATCATGCCGGCCCGGGTCAGACGCGAGATGATGGCCACCTGCGGCAGGGCCAGGACCGCCACCGGCAGGATCAGATTCTGCAGCGCCCCGCCGTTCCAGCCGCCATTGGGCAACAGCTCCAGCGTCGAGCCGAACAGCAGCACCAAAAGCGGCGCGGTCACAAAGGTGGGCACGCAGACCCCCAGGATCGCCACCCCCATTACGCCCACGTCCAGCCAGCCGTTCTGGCGCAGGGCGGCCAACACGCCGAGGGTGACGCCGATGCTCCCGCCCAGAACCAGGGCCGACAGGCCGATGGTCAGACTGGGCCGGTAGTTGTCCTTCAGGATCTGGACGACGGTCTTGTCCTTGTAGCGCAGCGAAGGACCGAAATCCCCGCGCACCACCCCGGACAGGTAGGCCACGTACTGCTCCGACAACGGCCGATCCATGCCGTACTTGGCCATGACGTTGCGCTCGATCTCCGGAGAGAGCTTGCGGTCCATGTCAAAGGGGCTGCCGGGCGCGGCGCGCATCATGAAGAAGGCGACCGTGATCACCAGGAACAGGGTCGGGATGGCCACGAACAGACGCCGGCCTATGAAACGCAGCATGCTGGAGGAACGCCCGCCAAAGCGGCCCTGAACGTAAGGCCGGTCATTGCGAAACTTCCATCGCCCCCCGATGATGTCAACGAAGGGTCCAACCTCAGTCAGAGCCGATTTCAGATGAGCGATTTTCGATACGTCACCGACCAGCTTTCCGTCAGCCCGCAGATCGGGCTCGACGATCTGGCCCGCGCCGCGGCGCTGGGCTTCAAGATGGTGATCAACAATCGCCCTGACGGCGAGGAGCCCGGCCAGCCCACCAGCGCCGAGATCGAGGCCGCCGCCAAGGCCGCCGGCCTGGCCTACGCCCACGTCCCCGTGCGGGGCGGCCCCACCCAGGACCAGGTGGAGGCCGAGCGGGAGATCCTCGCCTCCGCGCCCGGGCCGGTGCTGGCCTTCTGCCGCTCCGGAACGCGCTCCATCGTCACCTGGTCCATCGGACAGGCCCTGGCCGGCGAACGGCCCCGGGACGAACTGGTCGCCCTGGGCGCCCAGGCCGGCTACGACCTGTCAGGTGTGCTTGGGGTCTAAGGGTGGCTGACGGCGATGGGCACGCGCACCGCGCCCATGGCCACCGGCTCGGACTGGCAGCTCGCCACGGCGAACACCATCTGAGCCGCCAAGAGACACAGGAAGGCGAAGGCGGCCCGCTGGAGCCGTTTTGAAACAAAAATCGCCGCGTCCGCCATGTTGGTCCCCCTGAAACACTGGTTCTGGGGCTTCCAAGGCAAGTTGGGCGCCGCACGAGGAAACGCCGCAATGATCCCTTATGTCCGCGATCTGAAATTCGACTACGGCGCCTGCGACCAGGTCTCGCCGCTGATCCGCCGGGTGGTGGCCAACAATCCCGGCCCCTTCACCTATCTGGGCACCGGCACCTACATCGTGGGCCGAGGCGAGGTGGCGGTGATCGATCCCGGCCCGGACATGGACGATCACCTCGACGCGATCCTGAAAGCCGTCGAGGGCGAAAAGGTCACCCACATCCTGGTCACCCACCACCACTCCGACCATTCGCCCCTGGCCAAGCCTCTGCAGGAAAGGACCGGCGCGCCGATCTATGGCTGCGCGGTGGGATCGCGGGCATCGGAATCGACCGTGGTCACCGAGGCCGGCTCCGACCTGGGCTTCACTCCTGACGTCAGCCTGTGCGGCGGCGGCCAGGTGCTGACCGGTCCCGGCTGGACCCTGGAGGCCGTGGCGACGCCCGGCCACACCTCCAACCACATCTGTTTCGCCCTGAAGGAAGAGAACGCCTTCTTCTCCGGCGACCACATCATGGGCTGGTCCACCACCGTGGTCTCACCGCCGGACGGCGACATGACCGCCTACATGGAAAGCCTCGAGCTGGTGAAGTCCAAGGGCTACGACATCCTGTGGCCGACCCACGGGCCGCCGGTCACCGAGGTCACCCCCTTTATCGACGCCTATATGGCTCACCGCCGCGCCCGCGAGGCCCAGGTGCTGGGGGCCCTGGCTGGCGGTCAGACCCGGATCAAGGAGATGGTGCCCGGCCTCTATGTCGGCACCGACCCGCGCCTGTTCCCGGCCGCCGCCCGTTCGGTGCTTGGCCACATGATTGACCTGGTCCGCCGCGGCAAGGTCGTCACCGACGGCGAGCCCCACCTCGACAGCGACTACCGTCTGGCGGGCTGATCTACCCGCATTCCGTCCTCCGGACCTGGTCAAGGTTGAAGCGTCCTTCTCCCCTTGTGGGAGAAGGTGGCCCTGCGGAGCAGGGTCGGATGAGGGGTCTCTCAAACCTCTCCAGGGCGGCGCGACCCCTCATCCGTCAGCTTCGCTGACACCTTCTCCCACAAGGGGAGAAGGAAACGGAGGCCGCCACCCAATGGAGCCCCCCTACCCTTCCGACAGCGTGATGTAGAGCTCCCGCTCGATCACCCACTGGCCGGTGACCTTTCGCCAGGCGGCGAGATAGGCGCCGGCCATGGTCGTCTCGCCGTCGGTCCCGCGCCACAGGGCGGTCCAGCAGCCCTGCTCGGACGCGCGGTCGCCGGCCTGGTCGAGGGTGACCTCGCCCGAGGTGCGGACGTAGTTCACAAAGCCCGGATCGCGGAACTGGCCCGAAAAGGCGGCGACCACCGCCTCGACGCCGGACAGCACGCCGCCGTCGCCGCTGATCAGCACCATATCCTTGGAAAAGAACGGCCGCAGCCGCTGGGCGTCCTTGGCCGCGATCAGCTTGTTGGTCAGCTTGCGGCGGGCGCGGATGGCGTCTTCGGGGGCGGTCATGCCCCCGAAGCTAGCCAGATTTCGCTCAGCCCGCGACCCAGTTGCCGTGGAAGCCGAAGGGCACCCGGCGCGGAACCTCCGCCACCGCGATCGGCCCCGCCGCTACGTCCTGGGCGTCGAACACCAGGAAGTCCGAGCGGTTCTCCGCCGCCCGCCAGGCCACCGCCGTCAGCCAGCCCTGGCCTTCTGGCGCGCTGTCACTGGTCGGCGTGAACACCGGCTCGCTGACCAGGTCGCCGCCGGTGAACTCGTAGACCGAGCGCTTGCCGGTGGTCAGGTCGATATGGGCGATAGAGTTCAGCTTCACCGAGCCCGAGCGCGTCGTGTCGCCCGCGAACCAGCCATGCCGGTAGCCGGAGCCGGCCAGCCGCTCGTCGAAGCGCGGGAATTCGCCGTCCAGGTCGTCCAGCATCTCTTCCTGGATCGCATCGCTGTCCCCCGACAGGTCGAGGGTCCAGCGGGCCAGGCGCGCCGCCGACTTGTCGCCCCGGCGGCCGTCGGCCAGCGGGAACAGCGGGGCGCTGTCATAACGGAACACGTCGGCGATCAGCTTGCCGTCCTGCTCGTAGGCGTTCATCGGGTGGAAGACGTAGCAGGCCCCGGTGTGGAACCAGCGGATGGTCGAGACGTCGGCGTCACGGCGCATCACCCCCACATAGGCCGGCTTCTCCGGCTCCCAGGCATAGGCCGGCAGGCCCTTCATGGCCCGCTCCAGGCTGCCGGTCAGCGGCATGACCGGGAACAGCACGTAGTTCTCGGTGACCATGAAGTCATGCATCATCGCCCCGTAGGGCGCCTGGAAGTCCGAGCGCCGCACGACCTTGCCCGAGGCGTCGGTGACGCCATAGCTGATCATGTCGGACAGGGGCGCGTCGCCCACGCCATAGGCGAACCAGACCATCTCGCCGGTCTTGGGATCCATCTTCGGGTGCGCCGTCACACGCCCGGCATAGGGCTCGACATAGCCCAGCGACTTCAGGGTTCCCGGCTCGATCTCGAAGGGCATGTGCCCCTCTTCCAGCGCCAGCAGTTTGCCCGCGTGCCAGACGATATTGGTGTTGGCGACCCCGCCGTCCTTGCCGAAGGCGATAGGGTCCGAGGCCATGGGATTGAAGCCCGCGAACAGCGAGCGGCCATGCTCGTGCTCCAGCTCCCACTTGGGCGTGCGCACATAGCGGTTGCGGTAGGAGATCTTGCCGCCCTCGACCCGGAAGCCGTGGATCATGCCGTCGCCGGTGAACCAGTGATAGTTCGGATCGCGGGGCTCGAACTGCGGGTTCGGCCCGGTGCGATAGAGGGTCCCGCGCAGGTCCTTCGGGATCTGGCCCTTGGTGACCTTCAGGTCGAAGTCATCCTCGCTGCGGATCGGCGCGAAATTGCCGGCCAGATAGGGGTTGATGCGAACCTCACCGTCCATGTGCGTCTTCCTCCTGATGCCGCCGGTTCAGCCCGGCGTGATGATATGGCCTTCGTCCGGGCTGACCCGGCCCTCGAGCACAGCCGTGTAGGCGGCCTGCAATCCTTCGGCGCCCGCGTGCCGCACCAGCTTCAGCCAGGGCGCCCCGGCGACGAAGTCGGCCAGGCCCTTGGCGAAGCGGTCGTTCAGCGTCTCCATCCCCCACTCGCCCGCGCGCTTGCGGATCTGGTCGGGGGCGAAGAACAGGGCCGGCTGCGGCCCCGGCAGGGGTTGGGGCGCGCCACGCGGCGCTTCCCAGTGGGTGCCGCCGACGATGACGCTGCGCGCCAGGTCCGCGCCCAGGGCCGTGTGCACCGCCTCGGTCACCGACCGGTTTCCGGCGAAGTCCACATAGACCGACCCCGGGCCGGTCTTCAGCCCGCCCGCGGCGTCATAGGCCAGGACCTGGTCGTAGAGGCCCATCGGCTCCAAGCTCGCCAGATTGCCGGGCGAGCTCAAGCCCACCACCTTCAGGCCCCGTCGGCGGGCGAACCAGGCCAGGCCCATCGCGGTCTTGGACGAGGCCGAGGACAGCACCAGGGTCTTCACGCCGGCGTCCTCCGACAGGAAGTCGTCCAGCAGGAACGAGGTCATCAGCAGCGGTCGCAGCAGGGAGCGGTAGTCGTCGGTCGGGGTCTCCGGCGCGGCGTTGTAGGCGTTGTAGGTCGGCGGCAGCTCGGCCCGGTGGGCGGCGCGGTCGACAAAGCCGTCCCGCGACGGGACCAGGCGCATGGTGAAGTGGGTCGACATCGGTAGGTAGCCGAACAGCCGCAGGCCCGGCGCGATCCCCTCGGCCTTGGAGGCGATCACGCGGGCGAAGCCCCAGACCGGGATGCGGCCCCAGCCGTCCGGCGCCGGGAAGAACTTCCAATAGCCGAAGGCGTCGCCCATGGCGCCATAGGTGATGTTGTTGGCGGTGAGCGCGAAGCTCTCCACGGCCAGCAGCACTTCGCCGTCGGCCAGATCGGCGGGAACCGCCCCCTCGCTCAGCTGGGTCTTACGCAGATCCTTGCGGTCGATCAGAAGGTCCCAGGCGGCCATATGTCGTCATCCCCGGCAATTTTCTTACGTTGTAAATTTATTTCGTAAGTTGTAGGCCTTCGCAAGCGTTTTGTTTTCGAAAGGTGGGCATGCCCCGCGTCCTGTCCGAGTCCGACGTCGCGGACTTCCGCGAGCGCCTGTGCGAGGCCGCCGAGCGGCTGTTCGCCGAGCGCGGCCCGGACGCCGTGACCATGCGCCAGCTGGCCTCGGAACTGGGCGTCAGCCCGATGACCCCCTACCGCTATTTCGCGGACAAGGAGGACATCCTGGCCGCCGTCCGCGCCAACGGCTTCAACCGCTTCGCCGAGGCGCTCGAGACCGCCTATTCCAAGGCCGAGGGCGCGCGCGCCAAGGGCTCAGCGGTGGGCGAGGCCTATGTGACCTTCGCCTTCGAACACCCGCACACCTACAAGCTGATGTTCGACCTGCACCAGCCGATGGACGCCAAGTACGTCGACCTGCTGGCCGCCGCCCAACGGGCGCACGAGACCCAGACCCAGTACGTGAAGACCCTGATCAGCGATGGGGTCCTGGCGGGCGATCCGGACGAGATCGGCAACATGATGTGGGCCGCCGCCCACGGCGCGGTCAGCCTGGAACTCTCCGGCAAACTGCCCCCCGGCTCCGCCCGCGGCCTGGTGCGCAACATGAACCGCGCCCTGGCGCGGGGGCTGCGGCCCTAGAGCGCCGCGCGCGCTACCCCCCGATCGCCCGCATCACGCGCTCGATATCGTACGCCCCCTCCTCCAGCTTCTCCGGGTCCCATTCGCTGCGCGGGGTGGCGAAGAAGTCGCCGCCATAGACGTGCAGGGCGCCGGTCACCCGGGAGAGCGGGTTGATCACCGAGTGCACCACCTCCGGCCCGAAGGCGATGGTCTCGCCCTCGGCCAGGGATTTCGCGCCCGCCGCCTCGATGCGGCCCGCGGCGTCTCCAGCGATCCGCCGCCACAGGATATTGTCCTCGCGCCCCGCATAGACCCCGATCACCGCCCACATGGCGTGGTCGTGCGGCAGCAGCACCGCCTTGGGCGCCCACAGCACATTGAGCACGGTCAGGTCATCGGCCCGGTGCAGGATGTGCACCCCGCCCTTGGCCGGGGTTCCCAGCACCGCCATCAGGGCCTCGGGATCCGCCACCGCCCGGGCCACCACCTCCCGCACGGCCTTGTTCGGGCTGGGGTCAGACAGGGCCGCCTGGCAGTCGGCGATAAGCTGGTCGGTGTCGAACATGGGGGACTCTCCTCCCGCCCAGACTGCGCCGGCGGCCCGCGGTTCGCAAACGGCGCTTGACCCGACCCCTGGGGCCGCCCCGACTAAGGAAGGCGTCAACAGCCGGAGCCCCCGAGTCGTGCACGCCGAACACCTGAACCCCTCCGAAGCCGCCCGCCGCCTGGGCGTGTCATCCAAGGCCCTGCGCCTCTACGAGCAGCGCGGCCTCTTGAAGCCCTTGCGCACCGAAGCCGGCTGGCGGGTCTATGGTCCCGACCAGATGGCCCGCGCCGCCGAGATCGCCGCCCTACGACGGCTGGGCCTGAGCTTGGCCCAGGTGGGTCGGGTGCTGAAGGGCGACGCCTCGGGCCTGGAGGCGGCTCTGGCCGACCACCAGTCCGCCCTGGAAGTCCAGGCCCGCAGCCTGGCCGCCGCCGTGGATCAGGTCGCCGCCCTGCGCCGCGGCCTCACCGAGGGCCGCACCCCGGCCCTGGCCGAGCTCGCCCGCCTGGGTCGCCCATCGGGCGTGCTCAGCTGCGCCCTCGACCTGCCCTGGCCCTGGGGCGGCGAGCGGTTCGAGGTCTGGGACCTGCCGGCCCTCACCTACCTCACCGGCCCTCTGGGCAGCGGCAAGACCCGGCTCGCCCGCGCCCTCGCCCAGGCCCTGCCGGGCGGACGCTTTGCACCCATGGAGCGGATGCTGGACACCGCCCGGCTTGAGGCCGACCCAGCCCTGAAGGCCCGGGTCGACGCCGCCGCCGAACGGCTGGTCGCCGACGGCGCGGAGGCGAGCGAGGCGCTCACCACCCTGCTCTGCGAACTGGAGGACGCCAGCACCACGCCCCTGGTCATCGACATGGTGGAACAGGGTCTGTCGGAGGCCACCCAGGAAGCCCTGGTCGCCCAGCTGCGTCGGCGCGGGCCGGCAGCCAGGCCGCTGATCCTGATGACCCGCTCCAACGCCGTCCTCGACCTGGCCGCGGTCGGCCCGGACGAGGCGATCCTCTACTGCCCCGCCAACCACAGCCCGCCGATCCGGGTGGCCGCCCATCCGGGCGCGCCGGGCTATGAGGCCCTGGCGTCCTGCCTGGCCCCGCCAGAGGTCCGGGCGCGGACAGAAGGCATGATCGCCATCCGCCCGCCCGCGGCGTAGCTCCCTTCCCCTGCGCCTGAGGGAGGTGGGAGCCCCCTTCTCCAGAACGTCATGGCCGGGCTTGTCCCGGCCACCCATACGCGCCTGAAGTTCAAGGCGAGGCGCGGCGGCGGCGTTCACTCCACGACGTCGAGCACGGAGTTCATGGGTGGCCGGGACAAGCCCGGCCATGACGACGACGACGAGTTGGGAGAGCCTTCACCCTCCCAGCAGCCCGCGGCCTAGTTCTTCGCCGGGTGGCTGATCGACCAGACGTAGGACGACACGGCCTTCAGCTCGGCCGGCGACAGGGTCGCCCCGCCCATCGGCGGCATCAGGCTGCGATAGCGCTTGGGCTCGGCCACGCCCTTGGCGATGACCGCGCTCAGGCCCTCCACCGAGCCGTCGCTCCAGGCCCAGGTCCCCGACGTCAGGTCGGGGCCGAGAGGCGAGCCCTTGGCGTCGGCGCCGTGGCAGCCGGCGCAGGTCCCGCCCGCCGCCTGGCCGCGATAGATGCGCTCGCCCAGGGCCACCTCGGCGGCGGTGGAGCCAGGCGGGACCGACACGCCGCCGGTCTCGATCGTCGCCGTCGGGGCCGCGACCGAAGCCGGCATCACGGCCGCCTGCGGCTTCACAGGGCCGGCGCCGCCCTGCCAGGTCACGCGCCAGATCCGGCCCTTCACGTCGTCGGCGATGTAGAGCGCCCCGTCCGGGCCGACGGTCAGGCCCATAGGCCGGTGCTCGGCCTTGCCGGGGTCCTTCTTGGCGCCCACGAAGCCGTCGGCGAACACCACCCAGTCGCCCGCGGACTTGCCGTCCTTCAGCGGCTGGAACACCACATTGTAGCCGGCCTGGGGCGCGGGCGCCCGGTTCCAGGAGCCGTGGAAAGCGATGAAGGCGCCGCCACGATAGGCGGCCGGGAATTGCTTGGCGGTGTAGATGGCGAGCGCGTTGGGCGCCCAGTGGGCCGGGAAGGCCGCGACCGGCGGGTCCTTGTCGGCGCAGCGACCCACGGCCTTGCCGCCATCGCCGCCGTATTCCGGCGCCAGCACCAGCTTCACGCCGTCATGGTAGCAATAGGGCCAGCCGTAATCCCCGCCCTCCTTAAGCTGCACCAACACTTCCGACGGCAGCTCGGCGCCGGCGATCGGATCGGGATAGAGCTTGGGCCACAGGCCCGGCAGCTGGTCGCGGCCGTGCTGGGTGGCGAAGACCCGGCCCTGCGCGTCATAGGCCAGGCCCTCGCCGTTGCGGTTGCCGGTGGCGTAGCGTTCCTTGGGTGAGAACACCTGGCCCAGCTTGTTGGCGTCATAGCGCCAGATGCCGGCCCGGGTTTCCAGCTCCGTACACGGGTCGTTCCCCGCCACGCCCGGCGCCCGGTCCTTGGCCTGGCAGGCGTTGGTGGCCGAGCCCATGTCGATGAACAGCTGGCCCTTCGGGTCGATGACGAAGGGGTGCATGGGGTGGTTGCCGCCGAGCGGCAGGCCCGAGACCACCACCTGCGGCTTGGCCTGCGGCGCGAACTCGCCGGCCTTCAGCGGATAGCGGACGATCCGGTCGTTCACCTCGGCGTAGACGAAGCCCTTATAGACCCCGACGCCGGTGCCGCCCTTGGCGCCGTCGGCCTCGGTCTCGCCGAAGCGGGCGGTCTGGTCGGACACGCCGTCGCCATTGGTGTCCTTGACCGCCATCAGGAAGCCGCCCTCCGGCGACTTGGAGCCGGGGTAATAAGCCCCGCCCCACGAGTTCGCGTAGATCGTCCCGTCCGGCCCCGCCGCGATATGGCGCACGTGGCCCAGATTGTCGGCGAACACCGTGGCGCAGAAGCCCGGCGGCAGGGCGAGCCCGCCATTGTCGCCGACGCAGGCCGCGGCCTTTGCATCGGTCTGGGCCTGGCCCTGGCCGCCCGCCCCACAGGCGAGCAGGACGCCCGCGGCGCCGAGGACGAACAGGCTGGGGAATGCGGCTCTGCGAAGTAGGGACATCTGAAATGGCTCCGGAACGAATCCGGTCACCCTAAACGCCGCCGCCCGGGGGGCAAGCGGCGCGCACGCCTTGACGGCCCCCACGGCAGGCCGCCCAACTGCGGCCAACCAAACAGGGAGAAGACGCCATGGCCGAGATCAAGCCCTTCGAGGTCCGCTGGACCGACGCCGAGGTCAATGCGGTGCTGGACCAGGTCCGCGCCTATCCCTGGCCGGTGGCCCCCGCCGTCGAGGACGGCTGGAACTATGGCTGCGACGCGGCCTACCTGAAGGCGCTCTGCGACCACTGGACCGGCGCCTATGACTGGAAGGCCGCGGCGGCCGAGCTGAACCGCTTCCCGCAGTTCACGGCGCGGGTCGAAGATTTCGACCTGCACTTCCTGCACGTGGTCGGCGAGGCCGGGGGCAAGCGGCCCCTGCTGCTGACCCACGGCTGGCCCGGCTCGCACTACGAGTTCTGGGGCGCCATTGAGAAGCTGGCCTTCCCCACCCGCTTCGGCGGCAAGGCCGAGGACGCCTTCGACCTGGTGATCCCGTCCCTGCCCGGCTTTGGCTTCTCCTCCAAGCCCGCCCGCCCCATCGGCCAGCGCCTTACCGCGCGGCTGTTCAACACCCTGATGACGGACGTGCTCGGCTATTCGTCCTATGTCGCCCAGGGCGGCGACTGGGGCGGCCTCGTCACCTCCTGGCTGGGCTTCGACCACGGCAAGTCGGTGCGCGCCATCCACCTGAACATGATCGGCTTCCGCCCCTCCGGCCCGCCGGAATCCGATGACGAGATCGCCTGGCTGACCAAGCAGGGCATGATGATGGACATGATGGGGGCCTATTTCCGCCTCCAGGCCTCCAAGCCCCAGTCGCTGGCCTGGCTTGGCGCCGGCAACCCCGTGGGCCAGGCCGCCTGGATCGCTGAGCGGTTCCACGACTGGTCGGACCTGAGCACCAAGTCCCTGGACCAGGCCCATCCCAAGGACCGCCTGCTGACCAACATCATGCTCTACGTGATGACCGGCAGCTTCACGACCGGCGCCTGGTACTATCGCGGCCTGCTCGAAGAGGGCGGAGTCAACCTAGACGGCAAGCGCTGCGAGACCCCGACCGCCTTTGCGAACTTCCCCGGCGAGCCGCTCTATTCCGCCCCGCCGCGCTCCTGGGCCGACCGCGCCTACAATATCGTCCGCTGGACCGAGATGCCCCGCGGCGGGCACTTCGCGGCCATGGAGGAGCCGGACCTGTTCGTCGAGGACGTCCAGGCCTGGGGCCGCACCACCTGAAGACTCCACAAACGCGGGCCAGGGGCTAAACACGGCGCCATGGCCCGCTACGACTTCGCTTCCGACAACACCGCCCCCGCCGCGCCCGAGGCGATCGACGCCCTCATCAAGGCCAACTCGGGGTTCACGCCCGGCTACGGCGCCGACGCCATCAGCCGCCGGGCGGCGGACCTGATCCGCGAGACGCTCGACGCCGATGCAGAGGTCCGGTTCGTGGCCTCGGGCACGGCGGCCAACTCGATCGCGCTGGCCACCCTGGTTCAGCCCTTCGAGGCGGTGCTGGCCCATGAGCACGCCCACATCGCCACCGACGAAACCGGCGCCCCGACCTTCTTCGGTCACGGCCTGGGCATCAGCCGCCTGCCGGGCGCCTCGGGCCGCATCGATCCCGCCAGCCTCACTGCGCCCCTGGCCGCCCGCGACCAGGCCCACTGGCAGTCGCCCGCTGCGCTCTCGATCACCAACGCCACCGAGTACGGCGCGGTCTATGCCGCCGCCCACATCCAGGCCCTCACCGCCCCGGTGAAGGCCAAGGGCTACAGCGTCCACCTGGACGGCGCCCGGCTGGCCAACGCGGCGGCCTCCGGCTTCGACCTGAAGGGGATCAAGGACCTGGGCGTCGACATCCTGGTGTTCGGCGGCACCAAGGCCGGCATGACGCCCACCGAGGCCATCGTCCTGTTCGACAAGGCCCTGGCCCGCCGGTTCGACGCCCGCCTGAAGCAATCCGGCCAGCTGCCCTCCAAGGGCCGCTTCTACGCCGCCCCCTTCATCGGCATGCTGGAGGACGCAGCGATCCTGCGACACGCCGCCCACGCCAACGCGATGGCCAAGCGTCTCGCCGCCGCCCAGCCCTTCAAGGTCACCCACCCGGTCGAGGCCAACGCCGTCTTCGTCGACATGGATGACGAACGCCTGGCCCGCCTGCACGCCACCGGCTGGTTCGTCTACCGCTTCATCGACGGCTCGGTCCGCCTCATGTGCTCCTGGGCGACGACGCCCGAGGCGGTGGACGAGCTGGCGGCGGTGCTGCGGTCGCTGGCCTAGTCGGCCGTCCGCCTACTCCGCCAACCACCCCAAGATCTCCGGCCACTGGCGCAGCGGCATGAAGTGGCCCACGTCGGGGAACAGCCGGGTCTCGGCGACGCGCCCGCCCAGCCACTCCACCACCTGGGTGGCGCTGGCCATGGGATCGTCGGCGCCATGCCAGACACTGATCGGGGCGGTGAGGCCCGCAAGGTCCAGGGTCGAGTTACGCGCGGCGCACTTAACCTCGTCGGCGATGCCACGGCTGGTGAGCGCCAGGGATTCGGCGATGTACTCGCAGATATAGCCGACGACACCGGGATGGTCGGCGAGATAGGCCGCGTCCGACGGCGCCGAAGCCGCCGTGCGAACAAACCGCTCCACTTGGCCCCGGCTCAACTGGCGGCGCAGCAGGGCGAACATCAGGTCCGAGAGCCAGGAGTTGCGCAGCAGCCGGCGGCGGAACAGCACCATACGGTGCTGACGGTCCGCCTCGGTCTCCGCCGTCTGGCCCGAGGGCCGGGCCGAGGCCAGCATCACCTTCGACACCGCCTCGCCCAGCTCGGCCGCCAGGCACAGGGCGAAGGGCGCGCCGGCCATGAAGCCGACGATCCTTAGGTCTCGCAGCTCCAGGCTGCGGCACAGGGCGGCCATGTCGGCGGCCACCGCCTCGAAGCTGAACTCCGGATGGGGCTCGCTGCGCCCGGCGCCAGGCCGATCCGCGCAGATCAGGCGCAGGCCCAGGTCCCGCGCCAGGCTGTCCGTGCCCCTCGGCAGCACGCTGCATCCCAGGCCCTGATGCACCACCAGGGCGGGCCGCCCGCGCGGATCGCCGTATTCCCGCCAGGCCATCCGCCGGTCGCCCAGTCCGAACAGCCGCAAGGGCGGCGCGGCGCGCACGGCCCCGCCCTCGGTCGCGGCGATGGGCTCGTCAGCGCTGAGCGCGCCGGCCAGGCCGCCCAGGTCGGTCAGGGCCTTCACCAGGTCGCTCTGGCGGGTCAGGCCCACCTTGTCGAACACCGCGCGCAGCTGGTTGCGCACCGTATGGAAGCTGACGCCTAAGGCGGCGGCGGCCTCCTTGAGGCTCAGGCCTTCCTTCAGCTTGGCCGCCAGCCGGGTCTCGGCCACGGTGAGGCCGAAGCTGCGCCGCAGGTTGGCCCAAAGCCGGTCGCTGGCGTCCACGGCCGGAAACACCATGGCCAGCCGGGGAACCTCATCGCCGATCCGCAGCACCCCGGCCTGCAAAGGGGCCGGCAGGGCCTCGGCCGGGGTCACATAGGCGAAGCAGGGCGCCTCGTCGGCGGCGGTGGTGAACTTGACGATGACCTGCGGGCCGACACCGGCCTCCAACCGTTGGCGCGCCTGGGCCAGGGCCTCGTGATTGACGGGACTGAAGTGGAGGGCCGAGCCGACGGTGATCGCTCCCAGGCGATCCAGCAGCACCGCCTCGCCGGCCGGGTTCCAGGCGCAGACGGCGCCCGTGGCTGAAACCATGACGACACCGACCCCCGGCGGCTCCAGCAGCGGCGCCGCCATCTCGGCGATGGGAACCCCGACGGGATCGCCAAGGGCGTCGATCACCTGCTCCCAGCCATTAGGCCGGGCGGCCACAGCCCGCAGAGCGCCCAGCACCAGGGCGAGATCGGCTCGCGCGGCGGCCGGCGGGGCGGTCGGGGTTTCGGGGGTAGGCTTAGGCAAGCTTGAGACTCACGCCGCGGATCTTGGGGTCGCCCCTCATGATCCGCAGCGCTGTTCAGACGTGTCCAGACTACTTGGCGACGAACTTCGCCAGGCGGCCCTGGATGATCTCCTCGGCCTCGCGGACCATGCGGCTGATCAGGTCAGCGCACGACGGAATGTCGTGGATCAGGCCCTGGATCTGGCCGGCCGACCAGATGCCGGCGTCGTTGTCGCCGACCTCATAGACGCTGCGGCCGCGCACGCCGGCCACCAGTTCGCGCACGTCCTCGAACTTAGCGCCCTGACGCTCCAGCGCGACGACCTGCTGGCTGACGGCGTTCTTCGCCACCCGGCTGGTGTTGTGCATGGTGCGGAAGATCAGGTCGGTGGAGCGTTCGTCGTTGGCGACGATCTGTTCCTTGATGGCCTGGTGGATCGGGCTTTCCTTGGTGCACATGAAGCGGGTGCCCATGTTCACGCCCTCGGCGCCCAGGGCCAGGGCGGCGACCAGGCCGCGCGCATCGCCAATGCCGCCCGAGGCGATCATCGGGATTTTGATCTTGTCAGCGGCGGCCGGGATCAGGATCAGGCCGGGGACGTCGTCCTCGCCCGGGTGGCCGGCGCACTCGAAGCCGTCGATGGAGATGGCGTCCACGCCCATGCGTTCAGCCGACAGGCCGTGACGGACGCTCGTGCACTTATGGATGACGACCACGCCGTGCTTCTTGAACTCGTCGACGTGTTCCTGCGGCTTGTTGCCGGCGGTCTCGACGATCTTCACGCCGGAATCGATGATCGCCTGGCGGTACTCGGCGTAGGGCGGCGGGTTGATGGCCGGCAGGATGGTCAGGTTCACGCCGAACGGCTTGTCGGTCAGCTTGCGGCAGCGCGCGATTTCCTCGCGCAGGGCGTCCGGCGTCGGCTGGGTCAGGGCGGTGATGAAGCCCAGGCCGCCGGCGTTGGCCACCGCGGCCACCAGCTCGGCCCGACCGACCCACTGCATGCCCCCCTGCACGATGGGGTGCTCAACGCCCACCAGCTCCGTGAAACGCGTCTTCAACGCCATGACGTTCTCCCAAACGATTGTTTGGACCACACTGAACCGGGCGACGTCGGGTCACGCAAGGCCCGGCTTGGGGTGGGCGGCTTTTCCCTGCGCACCCCCCAGTTCGGGTGAGGTGAGACAAGGCGCCGCAGCGGCCAGTGGCGAAGCCTGATTTCACACCTCGTTAAGCCCGACAGTAGAGCCTTCGTCCACCATATGGAGGCGACAGTGACCGCGCAGGCCCAAGTGAAAGCAGAGTTGCAGGCGGGTGTCGCCCAGACCTTTGAGGTGCTGGCCTGGGAAATCGAGTTGGCGGGCGCGCGCTGTATTCACCTGGACAAGCTGATCGGCGAAATCCTGCCCGACATGCCCAATCCGCACCGTGAGCAGCTGCTCGAAAGCCTGCACACGGTCGACCTGCTGGCCCAGCACCTGACCAACCTCTCGGCCTTCGCCCGGCACATGGGCGAAAGCGCGCCGGCGGACATGAGCGTCACCGTCCAAGGCGCCATCGGCGACATCACCCTGGGCGCCCTGGCCGACCGCATGTTCACGGCCCTCGGCGGCGAGGAGCCGGAGGAGAACGATCACGAAGCCGGCGACCTGGACCTGTTCTGAGCCGGATCGAGACCCAGATGCAATTCGACACCAAAGGCCAGAGAATCCTCGTCGCGGATGGCGACCGTGCGGTCCTGGAGATGCTGCAGATCCGGCTCGACGTCGCCGGCTACGTGGTCCACATCGCCCGCACCGGCCCCGCCGCCCTGGAGGCCATCAAGACCTTCCGCCCCGCCGCGGTGGTGATGGACCTGAACCTGCCGGACATGAATGGCCTGGACGTGTTGCGCGCCCTCAATCCCCAGGGCGGCAAGCTGTCCATGCCGATCCTGCTGATCGGCCGCAAGCTGGCCATCGAGGACGTGAAGACCGCCGTGGGCCTGGGCGCCCGTGACGCCCTGGCCAAGCCGTTCAGCGGCGCGGACTTCCTGGAGCGCGTCGCCCGCCTGCTGCGCAAGCCGGCGATGGCGGCCTGACCGAAGCCTACTGCAGGCCGCTGCGGCCGATAGCGTAGAACCGCTCGGCGCGCTGGGTCTTCAGGGCCTTGGCGTCCATCTTCTCCAGGGCCGCGAGCTCCTGCTCGACCGCGTCGCCCACCGCCTGGATGGCGGCTTCCGGGTCTGAATGCGCCCCGCCCGCCGGCTCAGGCACGATGCGGTCGACGATCTTCATGCCGATCAGGTCCTGGGCGGTGATCTTCATCGCCTTGGCGGCTTCCTCGGCGGTGCGGGCGCCGCGCCACAGGATCGAGTTCGCGCCCTCGGGCGGGATCACCGAATAGATGGCGTGCTCCAGGATCAGCACCCGGTTGCCGCAGGCGATGCCCAGCGCGCCGCCGGAGCCGCCCTCGCCGGTCACCACCGCAACCATCGGCGTCTCCAGCATCAGACACTTCTCGGTCGCCCGGGCGATGGCCTCGGCCACGCCGCGCTCTTCCGAGCCAATGCCCGGATAGGCGGCCGGGGTGTCGACGAAGCTGATCACCGGCAGCTTGAACCGCTCGGCCATCTCCATCAGGCGCACCGCCTTGCGGTAGCCCTCGGGGCGGCCATAACCGAAATTGTGCTTCACGCGGGTGACGGTGTCGCGGCCCTTCTCATGGCCCATCACCACCACCGGCTGGCCGCGGAACCGGCCCAGCCCGCCCAGGATCGCCTGGTCGTCGCCGAACTTGCGGTCGCCGCGCAGCTCCACGAACTCCTCGATCAGCCCGCCGCAATAGTCGACGAAGTGCGGCCGGTCGGGATGACGCGCCACCTGGGTCTTCTGCCAGGCGTCCAGGTGCGCATAGGCCTCCTGGCGCATCTCCTTGGCGCGGGCGCGTAGGGCCTCGATCTCGCTGTCCAGGCTTCCGGACCCGGCGGTCTCGGACAGTTTGGAGAGTTCCTCGATCTTGGCTTCGAGATCGGCGATCGGGCGCTCGAACTCGAGATAATGCGCGGCCATGCCTGAGACTTTTTCCGTGGTCGGGAGGCCGGAAACTAGGCGTGTTGGCCCCGCCTCACAAGCCCCGCGACCTGCACGGCTCTGCAACCCCTCAGGCTTGGCGACGTTTCGTTGGCGGAGGCGGAACGGCCGGTGATGGCTGACTCCCCGCCCCAGACGCTCGCGCGGCTCCGGACGGGAGCGCCGCGCCGTTTGCCCCATGGAGACGATGATGAAAGCCTTGAAGATCGCCCTGGTCGCGACGGTCGCCCTCGGTGCGGCGGCCCCGGCCCTCGCCCAATACCGGCCCACCGCCCAGTACCAGCAGGAGTATCGCGACTATCTGCGCGACCGCTCGGACTACCAGATGAGCCGGGCCGACTATGACCGCGCCCGCGCCGACTATGAGGCCCGCCGCGACCGCTGGGAGCGGGACCGCGCCGCCTATGACGCCCGCTGGGGCTATGGCGCCTACGCCCGCCGCTATCCCGCGCCGGTGTGGGACACCGCCTATTGGGACGCCAACGGCTATGGCCGCGACACCGCCTATACCGGCGCCTATGTCGATCCCTGCCGCCAGCAGTCGAACAACAAGACCGTCGCCGGCGGCCTGATCGGCGCCCTGGCCGGCGCAGCTCTGGGCTCCAACGTGGCCGCCAAGAACGCCCGCACCGAGGGCGCGGTGCTGGGCGCCGTGGTCGGCGGCGCGATCGGCGCCAATGTCGGCAAGGCCGCGGGCAAGGCCCGCTGCGACCAGGCCGGCTACTACTACAACTACGCCGACACCGTGCCGTACCGCGAAAGCCGCTACGCCCGCTCCGGCGACTACGACTATCGCTACTATTCCCGCAACCGCTGCCGCCTGGCGCCCGCCCCGGTCGACGCCACCGGCGACGTCCGCTACGTCCGCGTCTGCCCCGATGGCCAGGGCCGGTATCGGATTACGGGGTAAGTCGACGGCCCCTCCCCCAGGAGGGGCCACCCCACACCGCTTATCCCGGCGAATGCCGGGATCCAGATCATATGGCTCTGAGCAAGCCGTATAGGCTCTTGAGCTCGCCTTCCGGTCAGCGGTTGCGCACGTCACCTGGATCCCGGCATTCGCCGGGATGAGCGGAACTAGCTCTTCCGCCCCAGCGGGTGCTTGGTCGCCACCACTTCGGTCAGCCGGTCCGACGCCACGTGGGTGTAGATCTGGGTGGTGGCGATATCGGCGTGGCCGAGCAGCTTCTGCACCACCCGCAGGTCGGCGCCGCCCTCCAGCAGGTGGGTCGCAAAGGCGTGCCGCAGCACGTGCGGGCTGACCCGCGCCGGGTCGATCCCGGCGTCGGCCGCGGCCTCGTCCAGCAGCTGGGCGAAGCGCCGGGGCGTCAGGCGTCCGGCCTTGCCGCGTGACGGAAACAGCCAGGGATTGGCCTTGTCGCCCTTGGGCAGGAAGGCCTTCCTCACCTCCAGCCAGGCCTTCACCGCCGCCCGCGCCTGGGCGTTCAGCGGCGCCAGCCGGTCTTTGCCGCCCTTGCCGGTGACGATCAGGTAGGCCGGGTCCCGCGCCAGGGCCGCCAGCGGCAAGGCGGTCAGCTCCGAGATCCGCAGGCCCGAGGCGTAGATCAACTCCACCATGCAGGCGAGCCGGATCCCTTCCCCGCCATCCCGCGCACCGGCGGCGGCGATCAGCCGGTCGACCTCGTCGCGGGACAGCACCTTGGGCAAGGGCCGGCCCTTGCGGGGCGCCTCGACCCGGCGGCTGGGATCGTCGCTGCGCCAGGTCTCGCCCAGCACAAAGCGGTAGAACTGCCGGACGGACGCCCGTCGCCGGGCCGCGGTGGCCGGCGACAGGCCTCGCGCGCCCAGCTCGGCGAAATAGGCCTCAATGTCCTCGGCCGTGGCGGATCCGAAGTCGCGTCCAAGGCCCGCCAGGAAGCCCGAGGCGTCCGCCAGGTCCTTACCGTAGGCGGTCAGGGTGTTGTGGGCGGCGGCGCGTTCCGCCGCCATCATCTCCAGAAAGGCCTCGACCCAGCCCGAACTCATCTCTGGGCCAGCAGGCCTTCAAGGGCGAAGGCCTTGGCGTCAGCTTCCAGGCCGGCGGACTTGAGCGCCCGGATCACCCGCACGCGGTCGCCGGGCGCCGGGCCCGCAGGCCCCGCGTCCACGGCGATCCACAGGGCCAGCAGCGCCGCCTCGCCCGGCCGGCCC